>JACUUF010000276.1 GCA_014859465.1 Methyloprofundus sp. | reverse complement strand
CAGATTTTTTATAAAAAGGCTGCCTTTCTTATTTTCTTATCCCGAACTCAGGTTAATTAGGAGGATAACAGGTTGTGTGCTTAGTGTAACAACAGCCTCAGCCTCAGGAATAAATTTAACTGGAATCAGCTTATTCTTTTTAGCCGTCGCCGGTACGGTAGCAAACTTCTTTTTGTAATAACTGAAAATATGTGGCTTGATAGCGTTCTGTTTGCAGTAAGCTACTTGGGTCAAACCGCTCGCTTGCCAGTTTGCGATATGCTTTTGTATGAGCATGTGATTTTGGTATTGGTGCATATAGCCTCCCATTTTGAAATGAAAAGCTTAGTCTGCACTTATTTTAGGCGGTTGAGAATGTGTGCTTTAATTGACGGTTACTAATAAACCGACAAAAAGAATTCCGGCAATTGAGTAAAGACTACTAAGTTCCGCCTTGTATTTCAGTTGATATAATCTCACTGGCATAAATCCTGCTGCAACTGCGAAATGACCTAGTATAAAATTGGTGATACTTTCTGGCATACCACTTCCGTTTATTGTCTTTACTAGCCTAAAGCAATGCTTGAGTCACCCTTACACTTAGGGTATTTCATGTTATCAATTCCTACAATCGTGGCATATCACCTATTTTTTAAAAAATTAATATGGCATTTCACACACCTAACAAGATAAATGGCTTCACTCTTATTGAATTAATCGTCGTTCTGACGATTGGCGTTGCTTTAGCGGGCATTGCTGTTAAGTCCGCCTCTGATTTGGCGTTTGTCGCTAGATATGAGCAAACCAGTGAAATGGCCAATAGAATTAAAGCGGCTATTATTGGTAGTCCTGGCAAATATATTAATGGCCAGCCGGATATAAGTGGTTATGTAGCGGATATGGGACGAACGCCCGAGTATTTAAGGGATTTATTGCAGGCGGGGTATTGTAAAACTGCTACAGGCGCTTATCTGGAACATAAAAGTGCAGCATCTTGTAAATTGCTTAACTCCACCAATATTTGGGATTGGGCTGACACGCCTTGCTTAGATGGCACTTCATTAACAAAAACCGAATGCGTTACTAATGGCTCAACATGGCTTGGTGTTGATCTAGATAGTACAACTAACTTAAAACACGGATGGAATGGGCCATATTTGCAAACTGCAAAACTAGCAGATAATAATGCCGCATTAGAAGATGGCTGGGGGAATGGCACAGAAAATGAAAATTATGGCTGGGTGGTAAATAATAACCTATCAATAGCTGTAGGAGATACATTTGCTATAAAAAGCAAAGGTAAGGATCAAATTATTAATGCTGATGGCTGCCTAATTTACGAAGATGATTGTGCTTATGAGATTCAGGCAAATGAATATACAAAAATAATTTCTGCGATAACCGTGTCTATAAATAGTGATGATACACAAAGCTATCGTGACAACGGCGATTGTGATTTGGCGGGATACTGTTCTGATCCATTTTTTACCGATAAAGCATCATGCGAAGCGAGCAATACATGGCATCCAAACTGTAGCGATTCTACTCAATTAACCAAGTTGGGCTGCGAGGCCGCACTAGGGACATGGGGAGCATCTTTAACAAATAATGCGCAGTGTTTGTTTCATAGTGGTACATGGAGCACTTCAATCTCTACATCTCCACCATCTCAAGAAATCTGTATGAAAATCTTTTATAGAAAAGATGGAGTGATAGAGTCATTAGTAAGCACTGGATTCAGGACGATTAACAGAGAGGGTACAACCCAAGATACTAGCTTCACTTTCCCTTCTGCTGATATTCCTAACGGCATTAATGCAATAGAGATATATGAATATGATGGGGCTGACTGTGCAAATGGCGGTTTAACATACCCCACTGGCCACCGAATTCAACACCTTACCTTCGCCCCCTACAAAACCATTGATCATTTAGTTTGGTAAACGCGCCCACTAAAGACAAGGTATATAAAGCACACAGTAAACACTATGAACATTAAACAAGCAGGTATGACATTAATAGAAATCTCCGTTGTTTTATTAGTTTTAGTCGCACTTGCCGGACTCGCCCTACCTTATGTATCAGGTATAAGCAGCACCAGTCTATGCAAAGCCACTGATATGACCCTAAGTCATACCAAAAAAGCAATTATGGAGGGGTTTTATATCGATACGCTGGGTTATTTCCCTAAAGCAACAAAATCAACAACAGCAGATTTTAATTTAACTTACCTATTAGCTGATTCAGCGGCCGTTTGGGGTACATTTAACCCTGAAACAAGACTAGGCTGGCATGGTCCTTACCTAGATTTGGCAAGAAAACTAACACCTAGCGATCTTACATCCACGTTCACTGATACTCGCTTTGTACATGATATTTTAACAACTGATCACTATGGTGTTTTTGATGGCTGGAATCACCCTATTATTTTACAACAAGATAGTACAGACGGCTTTCGCCTTGTTTCTGCCGGCGCTAATGGCGATCTTGAAACGGAAATAACTGATTCTGCCATAGGGGGTGATGATAGAGTTTTATATGTTAATAAGCCTTCTCCGGTCACTAACTCAAGTTGCGACTAAAATTAATAAGTTCTTAATGATTAAAACATAAGAAACTTGCGAACTAGATACCCGCCACTAAGATCAGCAAGGATTCCTCTGTTTAAGCCATTTCTATATAGGCTTGCCACACTATCAGATCAAAGACAGCTTGCCAGAAAAAAAGCCCTTGCACTGCTTGCCGACCCTGCTAACTTTATAAAAGTTAAATTGGCGTTATGAAAAATGTTAGGCCGACTATTGTTGACGACAAATTTGAGTCGCTGAGTCACCAGCGTTAAACAGGGTTACAAAGTACTTCATAAAGCAATATTGATGCACTCACCGCATCAAAACACGAGCAATAAAGCGAAAGAATTTAAAAAACACCTTTAAATCAGCTAATTATAAGTTTTAGCCTTTGATTTAACAGGGCCAAAATAGGATTCAAAATCCGATTGCTGCGCAAGTGCCCGTTCGCTTCCAGCCCTTGCCACCATAGTAGCTATAAAATAAAGCCAGCCTAGACCGGCTTTTTGTGCCTGTTATTTTTATATTGTACAAAAAACCAGAATACCTCAGTTGCCACTTTAACAGCTTAAAGGTTTTCTCAAAAAATATTTCCCTGTAAAATTCACTGAATTACATAATCATTGTTAATGGAGTAAAACTCATGGGTAGAGCCTATGCAAACCGTAAAGATTCTATGGCAAAAACGTCGGATGCCAAAGCTAAAGTCTACAGTAAATATGGACGTGAAATTTATGTTTGCGCCAAATCTGGCGGGTTTGACCCAGAGGGTAACTTAGCATTACGCGGCTTAATTGAGCGCGCTAAAAAAGATCAAGTGCCTAGCCATGTTATTGAAAAAGCAATAGACAAAGCCAAAGGCGGCGGCGGCGAAGATTATGCTCCCGCTCGCTATGAAGGTTTTGGCCCCGGTAACAGTATGGTCATTATCGAATGTCTGACCGATAATCCTAATCGTACCTTTGGTGATGTGCGTCAGTGCTTTACTAAAACAAAATGTAAAATTGGTACCCAAGGCGTTGCTAGCCATATGTTTGACCATTCGGCCATTCTTTCCTTTATGCATGATGACGAAGAGGCTATTCTCGAAGCATTACTGATGGCTGATGTTGATGTTTCTGACATTGAAAACGAAGATGGAAAAATAACGGTATTCGCACCTCAAGCTGAATATTTCAAAGCAAAACAAGCGCTAATTGACACCTTGGGAGACATTGACTTTGAAGTGGATGAGGTGCAATTTTTACCGCAAATCACTAAACCCATTAGCGGCGAAGATTTAGAAATGTTTGAGAAGTTTTTAGATATGCTTAACGATCTGGATGACGTACAAAACGTATATTATGACGTGGAATATTAAGGCTGTATTCATTTCTGAGATCAGCAAAAAACTAGTCATTGCCAAAGCCTTGTATTAAGAATCTATGTGTTAGTGTCCTGACTAGCATCTATAGAGTTTAAATAATTGCAGTGTATCACTAAAAATGGAAAGAGCATCCTTACTCTTTCCATTTTCAATGACAGTTTGGTAGTGGGTTAAATCTGTAATCATGTGTAAATATTGAGTCCAAATTCGAC
>JACUUF010000049.1 GCA_014859465.1 Methyloprofundus sp. | reverse complement strand
GCTATGTTGCACTGGCATTGATCTGCTCAGCCAGCATTATAAATATTATTCATTTCATGAAAAGCAAATAGCTAAATACTTTTTTACTTGCCCCCATATTGAGAAATCAAAGAAGCACTAGCTAACCAAACCTATTCCGATCTTTAGGTCACTTAGCATAGAAATATTGACGCAATCACGGGCCAATGCATATCAAGGCATAACCCACCCAAAGAAAACCCCATACAGCACACAAAAACCTAAGTACACCCCAAGTACACCCAAAACGTATAAGACTAAATTTCAGGCAAAAAAAAGGGCTGTAGAATTAACTACAGCCCTTATTTTATTTGGCTCCCCCGGACGGGCTCGAACCGCCGACCTAGTGATTAACAGTCACCCGCTCTACCAACTGAGCTACAGGGGATTAAACTTTGTTTCAACAATGGTGCGCCTGAAGAGATTCGAACTCCTGACCGCTCGGTTCGTAGCCGAGTACTCTATCCAGCTGAGCTACAGGCGCCTTGTTGAACTTTTGTATTATCCTTACTTCTCTATTCCGTGTCAATCTTTTATTTTAAAATTGTAAAATAAATTTTCAACTCATTTATATGGCGAAGAGGGAGGGATTCGAACCCTCGATGGGAGATAAAGCCCATACTCCCTTAGCAGGGGAGCGCCTTTGGCCGCTCGGCCACCTCTCCTAATTAAATCTTTTCTAGTCTTCTGAGCCCATAAGGCCAGCTGTTCCAGCTTCAACAACAGAACCCGAAGCTCCTGTTTTTTCATTTCTAATTCTTTCGTAAATCTCTTCCCTATGGACAGAGACATCTTTCGGTGCATTAATACCAATTCGGACTTGATTACCTTTTACCCCAAGAACAGTGACAGTAACATCGTCACCAATCATTAGAGTCTCTCCTACTCGACGCGTTAATATAAGCATCTATCGCCTCCCTGTTCATAAAAAATCCCGCTTTAAAAGCAGAACCGGACTGAGCTGCTTATTATAACAGTGATTCTAAAAAAATAAATACCTAATATCGTTTTTTTTAAAAAAATAGACTACGCGCCGACTTGCTTTGGCTCTTTATCTAACTCAAAAGCTTTGTGTAGCGCTCTAACCGCGAGCTCCAGATATTTTTCATCGATAACAACGGAAATTTTTATTTCTGACGTAGCAATCATTCTAATATTAATTGCTTCTTTCGCCAAGACTTCGAACATTTTACTGGCAATACCTGCATGAGAGCGCATTCCCACGCCAACAATAGAAACTTTGACAATACTGTCATCTGTAGTCACGGCTCTTGCGCCTAAATCATTGCAAACATTGGTAAGAATCTCTCTTGCCTTAACAAAATCATTGCGATGTACGGTAAAAGTAAAGTCGGTAGTCGCATCATCCGCGACATTTTGAATGATCATGTCAATTTCAATATTCGCATCAGCAACCGGACCTAAGATTTTAAAGGCTGCCCCAGGAATATCTGGCACGCCTGTAATCGTTAATTTTGCTTCATCTTTGTTGAATGCAATACCTGAAATTAACGCTTGTTCCACTTCTGATTCCTCGTAAGTAATGAGCGTACCCCGCCCTTCTGAAAATGATGATAAGACGCGCAAAGCGACATTATATTTACCGGCAAATTCTACCGATCTAATTTGCAATACTTTTGAACCCAAACTTGCCATTTCCAGCATTTCTTCAAAAGTAATTTTATCCAGACGACGCGCTTTAGGCTCTATGCGCGGATCAGTGGTATAAACACCGTCAACATCCGTGTATATGTGACATTCATCAGCTTTTAACGCGGCGGCTAAAGCAACCGCACTGGTATCCGAGCCGCCACGCCCTAAAGTGGTTATATTACCACTCACATCAACCCCTTGAAATCCGGCAACCACAACCACTTTGCCGGCATTTAAGTCAGCGCGTATTTTTACATCATCAATACTTTTAATGCGCGCTTTAGTATGCACACTATCTGTTTCAATACGCACCTGCCCTCCCGTATAAGAACACGCAGGACAGCCTAATTCTTGCAAGGCCATACTCAACAGAGCAACAGTTACCTGCTCTCCTGTCGACAACAAAACATCCATTTCTCTTGAAACGGGTGTTTTTTGTATTTGCACAGCCAAGTCAATTAAACGATTCGTTTCACCGCTCATAGCCGACAAAACTACAACTAACTGATCGCCTTTATCGTGCGCTGCTTTTACTTTTTCTGCTACCGCTTTAATTCGCTCAACCGTGCCTACTGAGGTACCGCCAAACTTATACACATACATCGCCATTCTTTAAGCACCTATTTGTTCACGTACCCACTCAGGCACTTGTTTTAACGCTTGTTCTAATTTTTCAGGCTCTGTACCGCCCGCTCTGGCCATATCTGGACGACCGCCACCTTTGCCACCCACCTGCGTAGCAACAATATTAACCAAATCGCCCGCTTTAACGCGCGCAGTTTGATCTTTAGTAACGCCGGCAATTAAAGTAACCTTACCCTCTTTCACTGTGGCTAAAACGATTGCCGCACTAACCAGTTTATTCTTCAATTGATCCAGTACATCGCTCATTGCTTTAGGCTCAACGCCCTCCAACTTAACCGCAAGGACTTTTATACCATCAATATCAACCGCCTGACTTGCCAATTCACCACCAGCCGAGCTAGCTAATTTAGACTGCAAGCGCTCTAATTCTTTTTCTAAGGATTTACTCTTATCCAACAACTGCTGAACTTTTTCAGCGGCCGACTCGGGGGATGATTTGACTACACTTGCTATGGCGGTGATAGATTTCTCGCGAGCTTCTAACCACTGCATAGCGGCTTCACCGGTAATAGCTTCAATACGACGCACGCCTGAAGCAACCCCCGTTTCACTAATAATCTTAAACAAGCCTATATCACCTGCTCGCTTAGCATGGACACCACCACACAGTTCAGTGGAAAAATCGCCAATTTTTAAGACGCGCACTTCATCACCATATTTCTCGCCAAATAAAGCCATTGCACCAGCATTAATGGCATCTTCTTTGGACATAACATCGGCTGTTACTGCGGCATTATGACGAATCTGTTGATTAACTATACGCTCGATAATTTTAATTTCTTCCGCCGTCATTGGTTCAAAATGCGCAAAATCAAAACGTAAACGCTCAGCATTCACCAAAGAACCTTTTTGCGTGACATGATCACCCAATACTTGACGCAATGCGGCATGTAATAAATGCGTAGCTGAATGATTTAAAGTAATTGCCTGACGACTAACTGGTTCAACAAATGCGCTACAGGGCAGATTATTTTTAAGCTCTCCGGAAACTACTTTTCCGTAATGCAAAAATAATGCAGCACCCTGTTTTTGTGTATCGGTCACTTCAAAAACACCACCTTCAAATTCAATACGACCGCAATCGCCCGCTTGACCGCCCGACTCAGCATAAAAAGGCGTACTTTCTAAAATGACAACCCCTTCAGCACCTTCGGCTAAAACGGCTACCGCTTCACTTTTCTGAAATAAGCCGATAATTTTCGACGCTTCATTTAGTTGTTGATAACCAGTAAATTCGGTTTGTGCATCTAATTTAATGGTTTGGTTGTAGCCATCACCGAAGCTCTTCGCGGCACGCGCCCTAGTACGCTGCGCCGTCATGGCAATATCAAAACCAGCATGATCAACTGAAAGGTCATTTTCACGCGCATAATCAGCAGTTAAATCAACGGGAAAACCATAAGTATCATAAAGCTGAAAAACAACATCTCCTGGAATTACTGTACCGTGCATTTTTTCTACACAAGCTTCGAGTATTTTCATGCCTTGCTCTAGGGTCTCCGCAAAACGCTCTTCTTCTAACTTTAAAATACGCTCAACTTGCTCTTGCGCTGCTGCAAGCTCAGGATAAGCTGCACCCATTTCCGCCACTAAAGGCGCAACTAATTGAAAGAAAAATACCTCACGAATACCTAAACGATAACCATGACGAATCGCACGACGAATAATACGACGCAATACATAACCACGGCCTTCGTTTGACGGCATCACACCATCCACCACCATAAACGCACAGGAACGTATATGATCAGCAATGACCCTTAGAGAGCTTTGTGTTAAATCTTTAGTGCCTGCTAAATCAGCAGCCACTTTTAATAATTTTTGGAATAAATCAATTTCGTAGTTATTGTGTACACCTTGTAATACTGCCGCAATACGCTCCAAACCCATGCCCGTATCAACGGAAGGCTTAGGTAAGGGCGTTAAATGCCCTTCCATATCGCGGTCATATTGCATGAACACTAAGTTCCAGATTTCGATATATCGATCGCCATCTTCTTCTGGCGTACCAGGAGGACCACCGGCAATGTCTGCCCCGTGATCGTAAAAAATTTCCGTACAAGGGCCACAGGGACCAATATCACCCATAGACCAGAAATTATCTTTTGCACCTATACGTGAAAAGCGCGTGGCATCAATTTTTACATCTTCCAGCCAGATTTTTTCAGCTTCAGAATCTTCATCAAAAACCGTAACCCATAATTTCTCTGCTGGAATTTCCAGTTCTTTGGTTAAAAATTCCCAGGCAAAATAAATCGCTTCTTTTTTGAAATAATCACCAAAACTAAAATTACCTAGCATTTCAAAAAAAGTATGATGTCTTGCCGTATAACCGACATTTTCTAAATCATTATGCTTACCACCGGCACGCACACAGCGCTGACTGGTGGCTGCACGCACATAATCGCGCGGCTCACGCCCTAAAAAAGTATCTTTAAATTGCACCATTCCGGCATTGGTAAACAATAAAGTCGGATCATTACCAGGCACTAAAGAGCTAGATGGCTGAATAAAGTGGTCTTGATCTGCAAAGAACTTTAAAAAAGTAGCACGCAATTCTGCGCTAGTCAGATTTTTCATAATTAACTGGGTTATATAAACGTTTTTTTAAATCATTTGCTCTTTCAATATTTAAGAGCTTATTTTCTTTTACCAATGTAGCTCTCGTATGGAGCTTACGACTCGTAGAGCGCGAAGTGAACTACTCAGAAAGTGGAGTCACACCCTGTATTCCATAAGTTTTATCAGGCAACAGGGCTATATTATCTATAGTTTTGCAATAAGTCGCGAATCATCTCATTAGAAAATCCACGTTGCTGCAAGAATCGGCTACGCTTCAGCTGTTCTTTTATATCTAAGTCAGCGTTATCGGTACCATATTTTTTCTCGTAAACCTGTGCTAACAATGCCTGCCAACTGCCGACAATATCTTCGACAGCCATATCAAAATAATAATCGCCAGCACCACGCTGCTGCAATTCAGCTTTAATAAGCAATGGCCCAAAACCTCTATGCACACGACTTCTTGCATAACTTTCCGCAAATCGCGCATCACTTTGCAAGCCTTGCTCAATTAATTCAGTGATAACCGACTCAATATCCAAGCGAGGAAAACCTTTAGCAGACACTTTTTGCAATAATTCTTGCTGGCTATGCTCGCGTCTTATTAGGTATTGCAAACAGGCTTCTTTTATTGCTTTAAACTTATCTAAATCATTATCGAATTCAAGCATGCAAACAAGCGGACTAAAGTCAACCCTATACTAAGCCATCTAAGCCATCTAAGTCATCCGCATCGTCAGATTCTACAATGGCTTTTTCTGAATCCCTTTTAACAGCGAATACTTCCGCACGGATTTTAGCTTCAAGCTCTATGGCTAAATTGGGGTTTTCTTTTAAATAAAGACGGACATTATCTTTACCCTGGCCGATCTTGTCATTGCCATAACTGTACCAAGAACCCGCTTTATTAACAAAGCCATATTTCACGCCTAAATCAACTAACTCACCTAAAAAGGAAACGCCCTCTCCATAGATGATTTCAAATTCAGCTTGTTTAAATGGCGGAGCGACTTTATTTTTAACAACTTTAACGCGCGTTTCGTTACCAATAATTTCATCACCTTTTTTAATCGCACCAATACGACGAATATCTAAACGCACTGAAGCATAAAATTTTAAGGCATTGCCACCGCTTGTGGTTTCAGGACTACCGAACATCACGCCAATTTTCATACGAATCTGATTAATAAAGATAACCATGGTATTCGAGCGTTTAATATTGGCTGTTAATTTACGCAACGCCTGAGACATTAAGCGCGCCTGTAAGCCCATATGAGAGTCGCCCATATCGCCTTCAATTTCTGCTTTTGGCGTTAAAGCGGCAACTGAATCAATAACCACAATATCCACGGCATTTGAGCGCACTAACATATCAGCAATTTCTAAAGCCTGCTCACCCGTGTCTGGCTGAGACACCAATAAATCATCAATATTAACACCAATTTTTTCTGCGTAGCCAATATCTAAAGCATGTTCCGCATCAATAAAAGCGGCGGTGCCGCCAACTTTTTGCATCTGCGCAATCGCCGATAAAGTCATCGTTGTTTTTCCTGACGACTCTGGCCCGTAGATTTCAATAATTCGGCCCCGGGGAAAACCTCCGCAACCTAAGGCGATATCTAAGGATAAAGACCCAGTAGAAACAGTTTGTATATCACGCGAGGCGGTATCATCGCCCATACGTATCACTGCGCCTTTACCAAATTGTTTTTCAATTTGCATTAAGGCCGCGCCTAATGCTTTCTTTTTATTCTCATCCATAGTCTATTTAGTCAGCCTGAAACTTCGCGCATTTAAAAAAAATATTATCCCATAGGCTGGATTAAAGCGCATAACAAAATTCACATTTAAACATTGTCAATCCAAACACACATCAATACCAAGCAAGCAACATAAAGAGCCAATAAAAAAGGCCAGCATAAGCTGGCCTTTTCGGAACTCAAATAAAACTTCCTACATTACATCTTAAATTACGTACGTAATGTGAATGAATATACCCTATGGTCAAGATCGCTACCATCAAGCTCTGTCACAGAAGACCGTGCAAGATCAAAAGCATAACTATCGTAGGCAATATTACTAATGCCATAGTGACTTGCTAACTCGAATGCACCCCAAGCACCTTTGCCCCAGCTAAATCTTCAAATACGACCCAGTAAAACCAGTCAACTACCAGAAAGTGCCCACCTGAATAACCTCTGACTTGCCCGTCAATCGTTCCTGACTTACCTGTTGTAAATAGTGATAAATCTCACCTGCCGCTTGCTGCTCTGCCTCGCCCCAATAACTAACTCGGCCAGCACAGTACTGCTCGCGCAATAACTGATCTTCCTGTTTCGATTGCGTATGCGTTAAGTTATCTATCGTTTGCCACGCCACAGCAACGGAACACAAAGTATTTTTAGCTTGCTTAGACTGCTGCAAAAAAGCCTGAATAACAGCTTGATGTTGCTCTGCCCAAGCACGCTTAAACACATAGCCAATACTCGGTACTTTTTGCTCTATGCCTAAGCCCTGCAAAATATCCGCACCGGTCATTAACACTCTATAGCCTTCAGCTTCTAAGCGCGCCGCATAATGCCAATAAGTTAATAACGCATCAACCCGTTGCTGTTTTAGTTGCTGCGCTAATAATGGCGGTGCGCCATAAACCTTTGCTATGTTCTGAAATAATTCGCTCTGCCCTTGCTTTTGCATTAAGGCTTGCAATAACAAACTATTTTTATCCAGCTCCCCCCCCGCTATAGCAAGGCGTTTACCCTTTAAATCCTGCCAAGCTTTGATCTCACTGTCCTTAGCGACCACTAAGGCGCCCGTAGCATTGGAATACGGATAAAAGGTATAATCTTGCCCCAAGCTACGCTGATAAGATACCCAAATCCAATCGGTAACAATAATATCCACTGCGCCTGATTGCAAAGCGATTTTTCCAGCTTGTGGATTTGCCATCGGTATCACTTGCAAACGATAAGTTTCGGTTTCCAGCTGCTGCGCTTGGCGCATATACTCCAACTCCCAGTTGGTCGTGCCATACGCGAGTAAACCCAAACGAAGCGTCGTTTTGTCGCTGGCATAGCTCAGCTGGCAGAAAATCAACGCGGCAATAAAAAGTAGTTTTTTAGTCATCATGATAAATAGTGAAAGAATATTTTAATTACTGATAAAATTAGCCTTCTATTATAGTTACACTCAAAAAAAAAAGAGCTACCCATTAATAATTCAAGCCCACCCCACTCAAATCAAGCCAAACAACTTATCGATCGATTCGGCCGAGTGGTTGACTATGTGCGCATTTCTATTACCGATCGCTGTGATTTTCGTTGCGTTTATTGTATGTCGGAAGAGATGACATTTTTACCGCGCACGCAAATTTTAAGCCTAGAAGAAATTTATCTGCTTGCCCAATGTTTTACCGAGCTAGGCGTGGGCAAAATTAGAATTACTGGCGGCGAACCTTTAGTGCGCCGTGGCGCTATCGAGTTATTACAAAAAATGGGTTCATTACCACTGCTGAATGAATTAGTCATGACCACTAATGGCTCGCATCTAGAACACTCTGCCGCACAGTTAAAACAAGCGCATGTTGCGCGTTTAAACATTAGCCTAGATACACTAGACGCACAAAAATTCAAAGAACTAACCCGCACCGGTGAATTAGATGTCGTTTTAAGAGGTATAGATGCGGCTATCAACGCAGGTTTTAAAGGCATAAAAATCAATGCGGTTATTTTAAAAAATCGCAACCACCATGAAGTCGTTGATTTAGTCCAATTTGCTATCGATAAAGGCATCGACATTAGCTTTATTGAAGAAATGCCGCTGGGTCTTATTGATGCACATGATCGCGCTGTCGCCTATTATTCCAGCGATCAGATTCGTGATGATTTAGCCAAGCAATTTAATTTACGACACATCAGCGAAACCACGTCTGGCCCTTCTGATTATTATCGTATTCAAGGCGCACCAATAAAAGTCGGTTTTATTTCACCACACAGTCATAATTTTTGTAGCACGTGCAACCGAGTTCGGCTAACGGTAGAAGGTCGCCTATTACTGTGCTTAGGCAATGAACATTCTGTCGATTTAAAAGCCGCAGTACGTGATCCAAAAAATACGCCGGACGACCTCAAACAAATCATTATTGACGCCATGCAAATTAAACCCGAAAAACATGAATTTGATTTAAACGAACAACCTATCATCCTGCGTCATATGAGTGTTACCGGTGGATAAATGAAAGCATTCTTTATTATTATATTCAGCTTATTTGTACAAGCTTGCAGCACATCCGGCGCAAGCCATATCCAACAAGCTGAATTATTAGCACTGCTCCAAGCAGATAATACGCCTGCCATTATTGATGTCCGCTCCAGCATGGAATATAACTCAGGGCATATTCCGGGTGCACAACACATTCCTTTCTGGCAATCATTTACCAGTGATGCTTTAGATACTTATGATAAGCAAGATGAATTAATTGTGTATTGCGAACATGGGCCGCGTGCTGGCATTGCCAAATTTGCTTATTTCTTAGCAGGCTTTAAAAATATTCGTTATTTAGAAGGTCATATGACTGCTTGGCGATCTGCCGGCTTACCGATACAAAAAGATAATTAATGAAACGTTTTTTTTTACTGATTATTGCCCTCTGGGAGCAACGCTTTAAACTTTACTTTTTTGCTGCTCTTATCGGCGCATTAACCGGTGTGCTGATTTTTTACCCCATTAATGATTTTATTTTCTACTTTGAATTAGAAGGTACTGACTTACAAAAAAATGCTAACACAGCATTGCACTATGCCTATGAGCAACTTAAAGCCTCTTTATCAGGCGATACTCCGCAAAAAACCGTGTTCCTTGCGCAAGTCGGGGCAATTTTCGGCTTGGCTATCGCTTTTGTCTATGAAATGCTGCATCGCCGCTTACAAAGAATTAATCGCTTGAGCAGCGAGCTTTCGGTTAACTTACAAGCCTTAATACGACAAGGTGAAAATACTTTACTCGAATTCAAATCTTCTTTTCGCTGGGATTTGGAACAAGATAGAGTCAATCGCGCCTTAGAAAACGTTATTCTCAAAACCTTAGCGGGTTACTTAAACAGTTCGCACGGCGGCACTTTATTAATAGGCGTTGCAGATAATGGTGAAATTATTGGCCTGGAAAAAGATTATCAAAGTTTAAAGCGCCCCGACCAGGATGGTTACGAACAAGCGATTATTACCGCCATTTCCACTCATTTAGGCGCAGATTTATGCCAATTCGTCAAAGTGCTTTTTCATGTCGTGGAGGACAAGCATGTTTGCCGTTTAATCGTTTTAGCCTCGCCACGCCCGGTCTTTTTTACCCAGAATAATACACCTAAATTTTATTTACGTACCGGCGGCGGAACACGTGATTTAAATATTCAAGAGGCGGTAGAATTTATTGCCCACCGCTGGAATCGCTAGAGAATTTAAGTCGGGGAAAAGCATTAAACATTACTGCGACCACGACCCCATCACCTGCTGTACGGGAATTTAATGAAACTTGCGCTTGATGCAACTCAGCAATTTCTTTAACAATAGCCAAACCGAGACCACAACCTTCACCCGTACTGCCTTGGATACGATAAAATCGCTCAAAAATACGCGCTTGCTCTTCACTAGGAATGGATTGCCCAGCATTTTCAACGGATAAACACACGCGTGGCTCAGCAAACAATTTAACGTTAATTTCTTCTCGAGAATCTCCATAAGCCAATGCATTATCGATTAAATTATTGAGTAATTCGGCTAATAATATAGCATCGCCCTGTATCCAAACCGGCTGCTTTGGATCATCAAAACTCAGATCAAACTGTTTTTTTAAAGCTTTCGGCACCCATTCAATACAAACTTCACGCACTAAAGCACGTAAATCAATCGACTCCAATGTTCGATTACCTGCTACTGGCTCTGATCGCGCTAATACTAATAACTGAGTTACCATATGTGAGGCGCGATCAGCGCTTGTTTGAATCTGCCTTAAAGCCGGCTGCATTGCCTCCACAGTAGTTTCACGCTGAGCGCGCTCCGCTTGAAGTTTGAGCCCTGCTAGCGGCGTGCGCAATTGATGGGCTGCATTCGATATAAAGCGTTGCTGACTGGCAATAGCCAAAGACAAACTCTCTAGTAATTGGTTAATGGTATCCATTAAGGTACGGACTTCGGTAAAAATATAGGTCTCAGCAATAGGACTTAAATCATGCGGCGAACGTTGGGCAATTTCATCCGCTAATTTATGCAAAGGAGCCAAGCCCCAATGAACGCCTTTAAATAAGTAAAGACCAATCATCAGTATGAGTAATAATTGCGGCACTAAATCGGCTAGCAAAATATCTATCATCATATCGTGACGCTTGTTTAATGTTTCTGCAACATGAATATAGACAGCTTCTGGCATATTCATCTTCGGTACTTGCATAGAAACAACACGCACGGGCTGGCCGCGAATAATATTGTTAGAAAAAACGGGGAGCATTAAATCGCTGGCAACGAAAGACTCAGGCACAAAAATGTCACCGGCCAATAGGCCTGATTTCTCAGCGATGACTTTAAAATACGTTTGATCTTGAGCATCCCATTTAAAAATTTCTAAAGCAGAGGCCGACAAATCTGTATAAACTTTATTATCAGCAACCTTGACCTCTTGAACCAATGAACGCGCAGAATCGAGCAGCCAGCGATCATAAGCTTCATCCACATAATGCAAGGTGACAAAATAAGAGATGATTGTTTCGAGAATAATAAACATCAAAGCGGGCATAATTAAACGCACAACAATTGCACTTTTTAAACTTTGCGTGCTATTCATAATTTTTATTTTCCAGTAAATAGCCCAAGCCACGCACGGTTCTAATGATGACGCCATAAGGTTCGATACGTTTACGCAAGCGATGTATATAAACCTCAATAGCATTATCTGCCAACGCCTCACCATCAGACGACAAGCGTTGGGCAATGCGATCTTTGCAGACAAGCTTACCTGATTGAAGCAGTAAAAATTCCAATAATTCCGCTTCACGCGCCGACAAAGTCAATAACTCTCCATCCGCTTTGATTTGATGCGTTTGCGTATCTAATAACAGTCGCCCCATTTCAATGTTATGATTAAAACCCCCATAACAACGCCGAATGAGTGCTTGTAAACGTACTTCCAATTCTCTTAGCTCAAAGGGTTTAGTCATATAATCATCTGCGCCCTGCATAATACCTTCAACACGATCATTGATATTATCCCGCGCTGTTAGAATCAAAATAGGCAATGCCAGCTTCTGACTACGTAACTGACGCAATAACACTAAACCATCTATATCTGGCAAACCTAAATCGAGGATAATGACATCAAAATCCTGGGCTTGTAATAAATGCTCTGCATAATTTCCTGATATGGCTCCGGTTACTCGGTAGCCACTATTTGATAAAGTATGTATCAAACCGTCAGCAAGTACGGCATCGTCTTCGATTAATAGAATATTCATTATTTAGCTAAAAGGTTATTGAAAGGTTGTTGAAAGGTTAAAAACGTATAATGTAAAACTAAAGTACAGACAGACGGGCAAGAAGTAAATCAAACAACAGACCGAGCTTATTTGCACACAAAGCGGTCACTCCAACTCAAGAGGTTTCACATGCAAGATATAGACACTTTTTTACAAAACAATAAAGACTGGGCACAAAAAGTAACGGCTCAAGACCCTACTTTTTTCGAAAAGATGACCAAAACTCAAAGCCCAGAATTACTTTGGATAGGCTGTTCAGATAGCCGTGTTCCAGCAGAAATTGTAGTGGGCGCGCAGCCTGGGGAAATGTTTATTCACCGTAATATTGCCAACCAGGTCATTGCTACTGACTTCAACTGCTTAAGTGTTATTCAATATGCCGTTAATGTTTTACAGGTCAAACATGTCGTGGTCTGTGGTCATTATAATTGCGGTGGTGTGCGCGCTGCTTTGAGTAAACAAAATTCAAGCTTATTAATTACCAATAAATGGCTCATGCATATTAAAAATGTTTATCGCCTACACCAAGCCGAAATCGATGCGCTACCAACGCAAGACTTACGTGTTAATAAATTAGTCGAGCTTAATATCATAGAACAAGTCCATGCTTTATCACACGCCTCAATTATTCAAGAGTCTTGGACCAAGCACAATAGCCCAACCTTACACGGCTGGGTTTATAACTTATCAGATGGTTTATTAAATTCACTTATTAGTATTAACTCTGGCGCTGAAATTCATCCCATTTATCAATATATCGCTGATGAAGCTTAATTCCTGTCCAAAAATCTACGTTAATTCAGAGGTATACATATGATCCATAAACATCTCAATTTCTACGCACAGCATATAAAACAAGATATTCCCGCAGGTATTGTGGTCTTTTTAGTGGCACTGCCCTTGTGTTTAGGCGTTGCTATGGCCTCCGGGGCACCCCTATTTGCTGGACTCATTGCCGGCATGATCGGCGGTCTCGTCATTTCATGGACCAGCGGTTCGCAGCTCAGTGTTTCTGGGCCAGCAGCAGGATTAACCGTGATTGTGCTGAATGCCATTGAACAATTAGGTAGTTATGCCGGTTTTTTAGTTGCCGTGGTATTAGCCGGTATTTTACAACTCATTTTTGGCTATTTACGCGGGGGTATTATTGGTGCCTTTTTCCCCTCAGCCGTTATCAAAGGCATGTTAGCCGCAATTGGCATTATTCTGATTATGAAGCAAATTCCGTATGCCGTCGGCTATAATGTCAATTTTGAAGTTAATGATGTCAGTTTTGAAGGTAATGAGAGTTATATGATGGAAGCAGCAACTTCCAGCTTACAAGAACTTGTTACTTCATTTAGCGCCATTTCAATTGGCTCTACCTTAATCGCTGGCGTGGCTTTATTGATCATCATGATTTGGGAAACCTCCTTCATGAAACGCTTTGCTCTAGTAAGACTTTTCCCCGGTGCATTAATCGCTGTTATGTGGGGCATAGGCTTTAATATCCTTGCTCTGGATCTATTCCCAGAGTTTGCTGTCACTGGAGAACAAGTTGTTACATTACCCATCACTACCGATATTAATGAATTTATTCAGTTATTTGCACTGCCTGATTTTAGCTTTTTAAGTAATCCAAACATTTATTTCATCGCACTGACACTGGCTATTATTGCTAGCTTAGAAACCTTATTAAGCTTAGAAGCCGTTGATAAAATTGACCCCTTAAAACGTATTGCACCCACTAATCGCGAACTGAAAGCACAAGGCTTGGGCAATATTATCAGTGGTATGATCGGAGGATTACCAATAACCTCGGTTATCGTACGTAGTGCTGCCAATATCAATGCCGGCGGCCAAACACGTATTGCCAGCTTTGTTCACGGTCTGTTATTAGTTTTAAGTGTTATGTATATGACGACACTTCTTAATCTCATTCCGCTGGCTTGTTTAGCTGCGATTTTATTACAAACCGGCTATAAACTAGCCAAACCAAAACTCTTTATCGATCTTTACAAACAAGGCTGGGGACAATTTTTACCTTTTATCATCACCGTCATTGCTATTTTAATCACTGACTTACTACAAGGCATTATTATTGGTATTGCTGTCGGTCTCTATTTTGTGATTCGCGCAAATTATCATGCCTCTATTTCATTAAAAGAAGAGGACAATCACTTCACTTTAACGTTGCATAAAGATATCTCATTTCTGAATAAAGCACTCTTGAGAAAAATGTTATTGCAAATCACCGAGAATAGCACCGTGACTATAGACGCTCGCCAAGCGCAATTTATCGATCACGATATTCGAGAGATTTTTCAAGATTACCTGACCACAGCACCCGATGATAATATTACCGTGGAAATCATTGGCCTAGATGATTAACTTGTAAAACACACAAAATCGTAAGATACCTTTATCGACAACAAAGAGTATGAATGTATCTTACCAACAACAAAGAGTATGAATGTATCTTACCAACAACTTCAGTGTACCCTTATTGACTGCACGCGATCAGCGTTGCAGAAAACAAGCGCCCCTGAACTCGGCGATGCAGGTTATTGTGCGACAAAGAAATTATATGACTAATAGAAGAAAAAACAGGCATTGAATGTGCTGCTAAGGTAAGTTCTTACAACAGGCTCATGGTTCACGTATTTGGTAAATTAAGCCGCTATGTATTTCTGCAATGAGCTACCTGTGAGCTGTTAATTCACATTTAACTAACGCATTATTTCAATGGCACCCAGCTACTATAAAAAATATGATTCATTTTTTGCATAATGACCGCCACGAACTGGACAAATAAATTCATCATAAAATGACATTTACTGGGTCTGACAATATCGACAAACAAACAAACAATAGCGCGCTTCATCGGTTTGATTAAATGATTGATGCGACAAAGTATCATCAAAAATAAACATTTTTTTATCGCACCAATGATTTTCCATCGCTCTTACTTTGATATACGAATCGCTACTATGTATATCATTAATATTATAGAGTACCCTTAAAGTGGTGCGTAACGGCCCATAATGCTCATCCGTCGATTCTTTTTTATTAAACACAGAAACACCGATAGTGCTAATATACTTATAATCTTTATGAAACTCCGGTACTGAATAAAAATTATCAATATTCTTGCCGTACCATTTAAAGAAGATCATACCCCGCTTGATTTTCTCTACACGACTAGATAATTTATCAACAATATTTTCTGACTTAACCACATCCAAAATATGCTGGATTTCAGCCTGACAATCCTCAGGCAAGTCCTCTAACTGATACACGCTCTTATTAATATAGGGCAGCGTAAACAGATCCATTAAAATATTAAACGGTGACAATGCCCATGTCGGTACGCCATTGCCAAAGAAATAACGATACAACATACGACCATCGATATTGCTATTACGCGTCACATCGTAAACACCGCAAGCCATATAAAACAGCATAACTTCAGGCAAAAAATACGTCAACAATGCTAAAAACACAGACCAAATTACTGACTGTATTAAAAATTTCTTTTTTCTTTTATTAAAATATTCTTGATCCATGCTCTAACCTTGCTAATTTTTATAGGGGCATTTCGCCAGTTCAGACATCAATTGCACTCACAAAATTGACCCTATTGGCTTGATTTTCCATGTAAGATAGTTTGTACATTATGCAAGCACAGCGTAAAATCAACAACGTTTTATTAGCTATAAGTCCACACAAAACAGCGCGAAATAATTTTTTAGCGACTTATTGCAGCTAATTAAACGTAAGTTTTAGTTCACTCCACTGTCCCAATGAATCTATGACCACTCAGCAATCCAGACCCACTAAAACAGTCCCAAAAATGCCAGGCGGCCTGCCTTTAATTGGCCATATGATCGCATTCGGCAAAAATCCATTTGATTACATGGTCTCGCTTAGAGCAAAGCTTGGCGAGATTGGTGAATTTCGCATGTTCCATCAGAAAATGGTGTTATTAACCGGCCCCGAAGGCAACGAAGCTTTTTTTCGCGCGCCGGATGCACAGCTCGATCAAAACGAGGCTTACAAGGTAATGACACCTATTTTTGGTAAAGGTGTCGTGTTTGACGCACCGCCGCATATTAAAGATCAGCAGCTAAAAATGCTTATGCCGGTATTGCGTGATAAACCGATGCGCACTTACTCAAAAGTCATTGTGCATGAAGTGGAAGAAGCCATTAAGGATTGGGGCGATAGCGGCGAAGTCGATATTTTAGAGTTTATGAAACAGCTGACTATTTACACCTCTAGTCATTGTTTACTAGGTGATGAATTTCGTTACGAACTAAATGAAGAGTTTGCCAAGCTATATCATGACCTTGAAAATGGTATGCATCCGTTAGCCTTTATTTTTCCTAACTTACCTATTCCAATCTTGCGTCGTCGTGACAAAGCAAGAGTACGCTTACAAGAACTGGTCACCGGCATTATTGAAAAGCGCGCACAAAAAACCGCAAAAAGTGACGATGCCTTTCAAATGTTAATTGATACGCGTTATGAAGATGGCAGTCCTTTATCAGCGCATGAAATTACCGGCTTATTAATCGGCACCTTATTCGCAGGACATCACACAACCGCAGGCACAGCCGCTTGGATTACTTTAGAGCTCGCACGTAACCCTGAATACAAAGAAAAAGTTCTTCAAGAATTTGATGATTTATACGGGCGAGATGGCGAAGTCACCTTCCAGTCTTTACGTGAAATTCCTGTTTTTGAACGGGTCATTAAAGAAGTATTACGCCTACATCCGCCATTGATTTTTCTTATTCGTAAGGTAGCGCAAGACTTGTATTTTAAAGACTATATTATTAAGGCCGGAAAATACGTTTGTGTATCTCCTCGCGTTACGCAGCGCATTCCTGAGCTATTCCCTAATCCAGAAAAATTTGATCCTGAACGCTTTAATGAAGAACGCCAGGAAGATGCAACCCCTTTCAGCTGGACACCTTTCGGCGGTGGTCGTCATAAATGTAGTGGTAACGCCTTTGCCATGTTGCAGTTAAAAGCAATTTATAGCATTTTATTGCGCCGTTATAATTTTGAATTAGTTAATACGCCTGAAAGCTATCAAGATGACTACAAACAAATGGTAGTACAGCCTGGATCGCCTTGCCTAGTACGCTATACAAAACGTAGTATCAGTAAAAGTACCGAGAGCCTAAAAACAACAAACACCTCCGCAACAAACTCAGCAGCGACAAACTGTTTTAAAGTTGAAGTAGATATGGATTTATGCCAAGGGCATGCCAACTGTATGGCTGAAGCGCCTGAAATTTTCAAGGTTGATGATCAAGGTAAATTAACTATATTACAAGAAACGCCTAATAATGAATTACTGGTAAAAGCACAAAAAGCGGCGCGCTACTGCCCAACCAGTGCCATCAAAATAAAACAGGACTAAGGAACTAACATGGCAGCATACCCAAGAGCAGAATTAGAAGAAATGGTTGAGCGCTGGCTAGAAGCGAATCGCCAAGCAGAAAAAGAAAGTGATTGGCCAAAAAATCTAGGTGCCATGTACACCGATGATGCAGAATACCGTTGGAATATTGGTCCTAACGAAGAATTTGTCGCACGTAGCCGTAAAGAAATCGAAGAATGGGCACTCGGCGCACAAATGGAAGGTTTTGAAAAATGGAAGTATCCGTATCACCGCATTCTTATTGATGAAAAACAAGGTGAAGTAATTGGTTTATGGACACAAATCTCGCCCGCTAAACGCCAAGATGGCACGCCGTATCAAGTCGAAGGCATCGGCGGATCATGGTTTCGTTATGGCGGCAACTACAAATGGGAATGGCAACGTGATTTCTTTGATTTAGGTAATACAAAAGCCTTATTTTTTGAGCTCGCCGCAGCCGGCAAACTAGATCCGGCGGTAAAAGAAAAAATTGGCAAACTGGCGAAAGGTCATCCGCTACCCGGCCATGAAAAATTACGCCCTGAACCCAGCTTATTGCAAAAAATAAAAGGCTTTTTAGTGATGATCCGCATCGCCTTATTTAATAAATAATTAAGCCTGCTATAATTGCCTTACAAAAAATACGATATTTAAGATTATTATGAATACAGCTGCTGAAGAAGAAAAACAACCTCAAAGTCGCCGCCAACAAGTTCGCAAAGTTGGCCAAAGTGGTAACTATTGGTACGCCATGGAGCTAAGCGCCAAGCTTAAAAAAGGCGAATCCATTGAAGTGATGTTCTGGAAAAGCCCTATCGCTTTATTTCGCGGTGAAGATGGCAAGGTTCAAGCTATTGAAAATCGCTGCCCACATCGCCAATTACGTCTAACCTCGGGGATTGTTCAAGGTAATGAAATTACCTGCCAATATCATGGCTGGTCTTTTGATGGCTGTGGAAAATGCACCGGCATTTCCCATGAATTAGGCAAAGGAAAGGCGAAAGATAGCCTACCTAATATTAAGATCAATGCTTATCCAGTACAGGAAAAATACCAATTAATCTGGGTTTTCCCTGGTGATCCGGCGCTTGCCGACAAGGTTCCTTTACCTGAGATACCACAATTAACCCAACCCGATCCTTGGGAATTTGTCCCGCTGGATTTCACCTTAAAAGCGCATTTCTCCATGATTTTGGAAAATGTCTGTGATTTCAATCATGCCTTTTTACACCGTAAATTTAAACCTTTCACTGACCCACACTTGCTCGGTCATCGCCGCGAAAAAGATACCATCTTTATCGATTATGAAACCGACATGAGTCAAAGCAGCGCAGTTAAAACGGCGGGCGAGAAAAAAGGTGAAGGTTTAGAAGATATGACTTTATGGTATCAATACCCCTATCAAGGTTCAAATACCGCAGATAAATATTTACATTGGTTATTTATGACGCCAATGGACGAAGGCACAACGCGTACCTTTTTTGTGTTTTTATTAGGTCCATTAGAAATCCCTTTTATCAATAAGCCGGTGCCTAAATTTTTACGTAAAACCGTTATCCGCTTAGCGAACTTATTTTATATTGTGCCATTATTAAAAGAAGACGTGTTTATCCTAGAAGAAGAAATGATCGGGCAAGAGCGCCACCCTGATATTCAACATTTAGAATTCAACCCGATTGTCGGTGAATTCCAAAAAATGAGTATCGAAAAATGGGAAGAATACATACATACCGAAGCCTTACGTAAAAAAGCGCAAAAAGAGGCAAAAGAGCGTTATATTTTCCCCGGTGCCGGTCTAAGCAAAAAAGAACTGATTGCTTATAATCGTATGCTCGAAGAATCTAAACAACTAGGCTTGTAATAATATTCAGGCATTTTTATTTTATCATTCCGACCTTAGGAGCCATCTTGAGTCTAGCAACATGCTTAAGATCTCTCCTAGATCGAGATAACGCATTGCTTTGATCCAGACTTTTGTACGCGATAAAAATATTGACTGAGTAATCGCTATTAATAATTGAGCTTTTGTAGCGCGGACTTTACTCCGCGCTATGCTTTCCTATTGCGGACTAAAGTCCGCCCTACCGTAATATCCCTAGAGTTGATATGACCACACTTGTAACCGGTGCCACCGGACATTTAGGTGCTAATTTTGTCCGTGAATTATTAAAACGTGGCGAAAAAGTACGCGTATTGCTACGCAAAGAAAGCCAAAACACTGAAGTTGACGAGTTAGACGTAGAGCATGCTTACGGCGACCTAAAAGATCAACAATCACTCATTGCCGCAGTAAAAGGCTGTGATTATGTCTACCACTTGGCGGCCTTTGTCAGTATTCGTAATGGCGACCGCAAAGAACTTTATGACGTCAATGTCCTCGGCACACGTTATTTAATGCAAGCCTGCCGTTTAGAAGGTGTTAAAAAAGTCGTACATTGTAGTTCATTTGGCGCTGTGGGTAATAACCCAGACGGTGCATCTAACGAAAAATGGGCGGTCAGTCCTTATGAAATGACCACTGATTATGAAATTTCTAAAACTTTTGCGGAACTAGAAGTTTATAAAGAAATCGCGCGCGGCTTACCCGCAGTTATCGTCAATCCATCGGGCATCGTTGGTCCTTGGGATTTTAAACCCTCTCTATTAGGCAGAACGATTATTGAATTTGCTCAAGGCAAAATGCGCGGCTCGGTGAAAGGCGGCTTTGATTTCGTCCCCGTACAAGATGTCGTGCAAGGCCATTTATTAGCGATGGAAAAAGGCATGGTCGGCGAGCGCTATTTATTAACTGGCGAGCAGCATAGCATAGATGAAACATTAAACTGGCTAGAAGAATTTACCGGCAAACCGAAACCTAAGCTAGTCATTCCCACCTTTATCATGCAAAACATAGCCATTGTTAAAGATTGGATTGAGCGACAATTTTTCCCGCATGTTTACCCACGCTTTAATTATCACTCTATCCGCTTATTAAATTGCGGTAAATTTGGCACACATAATCGCGCCATACAAGAGCTAGGCTTAAAACCTACCCCAGTAAAAGAAGCCTATCGTGATGCAGTCTTATGGTTTAAAGAACACGGCTATATCTAAGCGTAAATCAGCTTAGATTTTTTTGCGTAACAGCAAAAGATTTAAGCCGATGAGCGTCAAAACCAAGAAGACATTGAAACCGCACAGCTCAGTCTTTTTTCAATCGATGCCATAAAGATACACTTTCCGATTGATCGGCCAAGCGCTTAGTCTCATTAAGCGCTAATGGTTTTTTGCGAGATAAACGTTCTTGTCTAGCGCGCAGAATATAACCACTTAAACCACTACCGGAAACGACGATCACCATCGCGCCTATAGTAATCAGTTGACTGACAATCAAAACACCACCGACACCCGCAGCCGCCGCAAAAGCCAAGCCTATTTTAAAGTTTGCTTTAGCATGGGCTTTTCTGGTTTCCTGCTCAATTTTTTTATAACTTTCAGCCACCGTATTGACTTTGTCACGTTCAGCATCAAGTAAGATTTGCTCGCGCTCTCTCGCATGCCTATCCTGTAATTGCGACTTTTCCTGAACCACACTGGCTTTCTCTATTGCCGCTTCTTTTCGAATCTTTTCCCTATCCTGAACATGCTGCTCTAATAATGCCGCCTGCTCATCGATATAGATATTACGCGCAATTGATGCAAACCAGAACGCCGCTAAAACCCCAGTAATAATGGCTATAAAGACAATAACAAGCATTAATTGCACATCATACGACCAAGTAATTGCCATCAACACCCAGCCACAGGTCAATAATTGAATAAAAATAATAGCCGGCAAGAATTTAGCCCAAACAGCCTCTCTTTTTTTACTACAAAGAAGCCTTCACTGTTAAGCCTAACTGACGAATACATTGTGCAAAATCATTAAGTTGCTGCTCAGTGACACGCTCAATGATATTCGCTTCGGGCTGCAACGATTCACGCGCCAGACTATACAACAGAACACCTTGTAAGCTAACCTGCTGACTGATCTGCTGCAATAAAGCCAAATAAGCAGCTTGCTCAGTCGTATTAATCAAGCCCTGCCCTGATTTAAACTGTACCATACAGGTTTGCACCCAAGTAGCACAAAGCCTTGCCGAAATCAGTAAATTGTCCGTATGTTTTTGTAAACTTAAGGCACAATGATTAGTTAAATCACGTCCTGCCTCAGTCGCACTATCTAACTTAAACCAAACCTGGCCATTATGCTGATTAAATAATTTCAGTCCTTCTTGCACATCGGCCTGATGGATCAAACTACCATTCGTAATCAACACATATTGAAACGCATCAGGGATTTTTGCTTGCTCAGTAACGCGGATAATTAACTCAATTGCTTTAGCAAAATTTTTAACACTGGTTGGCTCGCCATTACCGGAAATCGCTATATCTTTGATCACGCGCAACTCTGGCTTCATCTCAAAGCGGTCATAAAAATCGCCGTGCAACACGTCTTGTAAAAAAGCCGTTAATTCAGTTTCTAAAAGGTCAAAATCCAACTCGGGAGCAGCACCTAAGCTTAAATCAGGCACCTGACAATAAACACAACGCCAATTACAAGCATTATTAGTATTAAAGTTAATACCTATCGACAAACCACCCGAACGCCTTGAGATAACAGGATATATATAGGTTAAGCCTGCGGCATTACGGTTATGATCTTTTACAGTAAGTTGAGTCATGAAACTAAAATTTAAGTCGAAAAAATGTTATTCTACTGCGTTCTAGTACAATCATTTAAGTTTTTTGGAGAAAATCATGAGCGATAGAATCGTTTTCCGTAGCGGCGAGGCTTTAGTAGCCGGTGGTCCGCCAGGCACCGCCGCAGAACCTGAAATCATCATTGGCGAATTAGACGGCCCAGTCGGTACTGCGCTAGCGACTTTAACCGGCAACCAAGCCAAAGGTCACTCTAAAGTTTTTGCTATTTTAAATACCGATATTCAAGTACGGCCTCTTACCTTAATGGTAAGCAAAGTCACCGTAAACAACAATCGCTACACCAATATCCTAATGGGTACGGTACAAGCTGCGATTGCTAACGGCGTATTAGATGCCGTTCGCGCGGGTGATATTCCTAAAGAAAAAGCTAATGATTTAGGTATTATTTGCTCGGTTTGGTTAAACCCTAGCGTTGCGACTGACGATAACCTGGATCACCAAATTTTGTTTGATATTCATCGTAAAGCAACGGCTTTAGCGATTAAAAAAGCAATGAACAACGAGCCGAGTATTGATTGGTTATTAGAAAACCAAGACAAAATCACGCACAAATATTTCCAAATGGGCTTAGACGGCAAGATTTAATTGGCTAATTTTTCCTAGGAAATAAAAACGCCCCACTCAAGCTTAATGTGAGTGGGGCGTTTTTATAGCCAAATAATCAGGTATTGATTTTTCCAATCCTGTAAATCCATTAACTACGCCGCAAGACCAACAACCGATTATTGGCCGGCATTGCCAAGTCATTTTCTACCCTTAAGCCCACTGACTTAGCCAGCTCCTCTATTGCTTCAAAATCACGAATACCGCTTTTCGGATTACACGCTTTTAGCCACTGATCAAAACTCTCATTGCTAGCACTGGTATATGCGCCGCCATAATTAAAGGGGCCATAAAGACAAACCTGCGCCTCTTGTATTAAATATTGCCCCATTCGAGCAAAAAAGCACTCGACTTCCGACCAACTCATAATATGCAAAGTATTGGCACTAAACAAAGCTTCAATCGCTTGGCAAGGCCATGGCTCATCACTCACATTTAAAGCCAAACTTTGAGGCAAGTTCTTTAGTTCAGCGGCTGCAATCCAGCTATTAATAGCGCTTAAATTTTCCGCCCTATCGGTTGCTTGCCATTGCAGATAGGGAAGCTGCTGGGCAAAATAACAAGCATGCTGCCCTGTGCCGCTGCCTATTTCCCAAACCGTTGTAGATTCGAGAAAGATGTCTTTAATTTTATGTAAAATAGGCTCTTTGTTATTTTCACACGCCTGCGAATACGGTTTATTCATTTGATATGATTATTAAGCAAATTAATAGTATGACAGAAGTTGATACTACCTGCTGGAACAGCCTCATACAAGATAAAGACCCTTTTGTGCGTCATGAATTTTTGCTGGCACTCGAACA
>JACUUF010000275.1 GCA_014859465.1 Methyloprofundus sp. | reverse complement strand
ATACTCAGCCATTTCTACTACCCCAAAACTAAATCAAAAATTAAACTTTAAAAAACGCACGATACCAAGCGACAAACTTATCAATGCCTTCTTGCACTGGTGTCGCGGGTTTATAATCCATATCGCGCACTAAATCATCCACATTAGCATAGGTGGCGGGCACGTCCCCCGCTTGCAAAGGCAATAGTTGTTTTTCAATCGTTTTGCCTAAAGCCTTTTCAATCGCTTCAATAAAATCCATCAACTTCACCGGATTGTTATTACCAATGTTATACACCTTATAAGGCGCAGACGATGACGATGGATCAGGATTTTTACCCGACCAGGCCTGGTTAGTTTTCGCTGGATTATCAATCACACGCGTAATCCCTTCGACAATATCATCCACATAAGTGAAGTCACGCAGCATTTCGCCGTTGTTAAACACTTTAATCGGCTGGCCTTCTAACGCCGCCTTGGTAAACAAAAACAGCGCCATATCCGGACGACCCCAAGGCCCATAAACCGTAAAGAAACGCAATCCTGTGGTGGACAAACCATACAAATGCGAATAGGTATGCGCCATTAATTCGTTTGCCTTTTTCGACGCGGCATATAAACTCATTGGGTGATCGACATTATCCGACGTTGAAAACGGATAGGATTCATTTAAACCATAAACCGACGAACTCGATGCATAGGCCAAGTTATTCACACCATAATGGCGACAGGCTTCAAGGATATTAATAAACCCAACAATATTGGCATCAATATAAGCCTGTGGGTTTTCTATGGAATAACGCACGCCCGCTTGCGCCGCTAAATTACATACCGCATCAAACTTTTCAGCTTCAAACAGTTTGTCTAAATTGGCTTTGTCCTCCAACTGCAATTGAATAAAACGATAATTGCTGTGCTTGCTCGACTGTGCCAATTGATTATATTCAATATCCGACTGCGCTACCCCTGCATAGTCCAAACGACCATACTTAACACGTACATCGTAATAATCGTTAATCGAATCCAACCCAACAACCTCATCACCACGCGCAATTAACTTATTCGCCAGATGAAACCCAATAAATCCGGCGGTGCCCGTGATTAAAATTTTCAAAATATACTCTCCCGTTACTTTAGACCACCAAACCAGGCCTGGTGATAATTAGCGATCATCTTTTCAATACTAAAATTCTCAACAATGCGATTACGGCAGGCTAGCTTACGGTCTAACCAGACCTGATGGTTCGTTTGTTTTTCCTCAATCGCCTGCATAATGGCATAGGCTAAAGCTTCTGGCTCTTTTGGCGGCACAACCCAACCGGTTTCACCCACAATCAAAGCGGCATCGCCCACATCGGTTGTCACACAAGGCGTACCGCACGCCATGGCTTCAGCAAGAACATTAGGAAAAGCTTCACCGAAAGATGATGATAAAACATGCAAGTCCAATCCATTCATAACCGCAGGAATATCGGTGCGCTGACCAAGTAAAACAACAGTTTCTGTTAATTGATTATCATGTATGTGATTTAACAGAGTTTGGTTGTTGGCATCCAAATCTCGGCCAATTAAAACAAGTTTGAAGTTATAACCCGCATTTCTAACCAAGCCTAAAGCATCA
This sequence comes from Methyloprofundus sp., assembly GCA_014859465.1. GTDB lineage: Bacteria > Pseudomonadota > Gammaproteobacteria > Methylococcales > Methylomonadaceae > Methyloprofundus. The sequence goes on along the minus strand of JACUUF010000275.1, from coordinate 2,555 downwards.
ATTAGATTGGCATGATCTTTCTGTGGATCATAACGCCCAACCATACCAATTAAGTTTTCATCAACACTCGACCCAATCTCGGTACGAAAAGCGATGCTCGCGCCACTATCAATAGAGAACTGGGTAAGATCATAGCCATTACCTATAATTTCGGCTTTACCTTTTTTATAACCCAGAGTTTCATGCACTACTTTGGCTTCATGCGCGCAATAAACTATTTTTTTTGGAATCAAACCGGAAACAAAAGCGCACGCCTTCGCAACCCAAATCGTAGAACGCTTCGATTTACCCGGCTCTAAAGTAGAATGTCTCACATTCCAAAAAACATGCTTCACTCCGGCTAATCTAGCAACCACACCTCCAATCAAGTCCGCGTGGTACATCCAAGTTTGCACCACATCAGGTTTATTTTGCTTTAGTAGCCTAAACAACCGCGACAAGCCCGACAAAGAAACTCGTCCAGGTTTCATATTAAGGCAATGAATCTCAATTCCAGCTTCTTTAAGTAAAGGCCCATACTTGCCCTCTCCCATCATAGAAATCACGACATGTTTATGATTGGAGTCATACTTACAAAGACGATACAAAACCCCTTCCGCACCGCCGTTGTTTAAACCAGTAATAATATGTGAAACTTTATAAGTCAAAGAAAAAACCTCTAAAAGAGCCAACTTGCGTAGGGTGTAATACCATTCGAACCATTTATTAATGAGCGTGAAAGCAATAATAAAGCAAACAGAGTTATTACACCTGACACTGCAAACCTCATGTAAATACCTTTTATCCCCAAAATAAACAAAGGTATTGAAATAGCATTAAAAATATAAAAATAGAGTGAAAGCCTATCAAAATATTTAACATAATAAAAAAAGTTCAATAGAACAATTGACAACATAGAACATAAAAATACAAATTTAAATGGCTGTATTTTTACATTATTATTAAAAAAATAAAAATAAAAAGAAAATGCAAATATAACCTGTCCGAATATTTCCTTTAAACCTGTCGCAGGAAAATGTCCAATACCCAAAACATAACTTGAATATTTTTCAGGTATAAAAGGTAAAAAAACTGAAAAAAAGGCAGTAAAAAACAACTGTGAAAAGATCTGACTTAGAATGAAAGGTAGGGACAAAAGATATAATATTATTATAAAAAAAGGGCTAAAAATCGTAAACAATACAAATGAAAAAATCGCAATCAAAGCGGTATAATGAAAAAAAACTGAAATAAAACCAAAAAGAATTGAAAAAATATAACGCTTATGAAAATAAAAATAAACAAACCATACAAAAAAAGCTATAGCAATCGACTGCCTTACAACATTAAACAGCATTAGGTATCCAAAAATAGACATATAGAGGACAAGACTCAGCAGAAAGTTTGGACTAGCCTTCCTAAAAAAAGTAGATATTGGCAATAGTGTCGCTATAGCTGTAAGAAGAATTAACTCCTTTGCTGTCAAGCCAATTTTTGCAACAAGTGCGTTAATAAAAACATATAACGGCTCATAACGGTGTACGCTAAACCAAGAACCATCATTAGCAATCAATTCAAAAATTCGATAGTATGCTTCTGTATCTGTACCAACGAATTGTTGACGTGTACCAGCAAAGATAATTAAACATGCCAACAAAAAATAATAAAAAGCATTATTTATTACTGGAAAAATTGAGTTGGAGCTTCTCATGATTTTTATTCGCTATAAATTAAATTTAGATAAAGTGGAACTCAAACAAACTGATTTTTGTTATACCAAGCGGAAAGCAAATAGATGCGATACAGTAAGCGCCCGGATGCACCTGCGCCCCAGCCGGTGCCGTTCATGCGGTTTTTCATTCGGGTGACCACTTTCACCAGGCCTGGTTGATGCCATAGTGGGCATTGTTGCATTTCTTGTAGCATCCAGTCCCAGTTTTGTAGAACGATAGCGCGTGAGTCGTAGCTAAAGCCTAACTTACCCAAAGCATCAGAATCCAGTCCGATGCGGTCTTTGAGGATTTTTCGGAGGATGAGTTTGTTTTTTAGGGCTTTGCGGTCGAATAGGTGTGGTTCGGGCATTTTGGCAAAGTATTCGGCGACTTGTTGATTGGCCCAGGGTAAAACCATATTTGCATGGATTGAGTCGGCAAAGTTGCGGGCTTTTCGCGTAAAAATACCGGCTTCAATAACTGAACCACGAATCATCGAGCGTAAATCAATGTAATCCAAATCCTGATATTGTTTATCCTTTTCAAACCAAAACTTAGAAACATCATAAACATCAGGCATAACTTTTTTAGCATCTGAATAAGATAAACCGATAGCGCCCGTCCATTCTGAACGTGTGCGCCCCGCAACATGAAATAAACTTTCTGATGGGAATTGCTTCGACAATACTCGGCTATGTTTTAGGTATTTTGATAATTGCTGCCTTTTAAACTCAGTTTCACCTGGAACATATCCCATATGAACATCATTACCCGCGCCATCAATAATATTCGCGCCTTTGAGTTCGGGCAGTTGGTGGGCATAGAGCGGATAGGCCAAGCTGACATTGTCGGTGCAAGGGAAAG
>JACUUF010000048.1 GCA_014859465.1 Methyloprofundus sp. | reverse complement strand
AAAAGAACAAATCGGTACCGCGAAGAAACTGAGTTATTTTCTTAAATACTCCTTCTGTTAACACGTCAATTATCAACTGATGTTACGCACCGATTATTATGAATCAATAACTTAAAGTCTTTTCGAGTTGCTACAGCTAGCATTCTATCTGATGCGTGCGTAACATCAGTTATCAAGATAAATAGGTGACTAAAATTAAATATAAAACCCTACTAAGTATATTGTTTTAACGCGTTGTACCGGAAGTTTACAAATAAAAGCACAGCTCTGATAATATATTAAAACTTTTACCACAAAGGAATTAGCCATGTCCGAAGGCTATCACCCGTAGGTTATCCTGGAAGGTGAAGGTTATGAAGTCTATGTCGTTGCCGGTCATAAAGGGCAATCGGATGTTGTTAAAAAAGGTCGCTTAGGCGGTCGAAACTGTTTAAAAGGCGCGCGCGAGTCAGGTACGTTGGAAAAAGAAAAGCCGCCGATTTTTGCTCTGATCCAATACGGTAGACAAGTAGCGATTCAAATGCTTGAATTAGAGCGATGGGGTTATTCCCGAAAAAGCGATGGTTATCGCACCGGTGAATATGCCGCATCGCCGAATTTCTCAAACTTATTTGCCTATTTATTTTTTGAGTTTGTGAATAACGCAAAAAAACGTGGCAAAGCTTTATTGAATTTGCTGTTGGAATTGATTATAAGCTGGCTCCCTGTAACCCAGTAAGAGCCAAAGATATAAGCTGATAAGTCAATCCGGCTCTGTTATTAATCCCTTACTCCTAAATCTGAAGACTTATGACCACTCAAACCGATATTATAAAAAAGCGTTATGATCGCATTGCACCTTATTTTGATCGTATCGAAGGCATAATGGAAAAAATGATGTTTGGCGATTTACGGGCGCATCTCTGGCAACAAGTCAGAGGCGACAAAATTCTAGAGGTGGGTGTTGGGACAGGGAAAAATTTTGCATACTATCCGGTTAATAAAACCATCACTGCCATTGATTTTAGTTCAGTGATGATACGTGAGGCCGAGAAAAAACGCACAAGCTTAAATCTAAAGGTTGAGTTAATGGAGATGGATGTACAGGCGTTAGATTTTCCTGATAATCATTTTGATTCTGTTATTGGCACGTTTTTATTCTGTTCAGTGCCTGATCCTGAACAAGGCTTGCGGGAATTAAAACGAGTCTGTAAGTCAGGAGGTGAAGTTTTATTGCTAGAGCATGTATTGAGCAGTCATCGCCTACTTGCTGCCATAATGCATTTAATCAATCCCATTACCGTGCGCTTATTTGGAGCGAATATTAACCGGCAAACAGTTAAAACTGTGCAGGCTTGTGGGTTTAGTTCGGTTGAAGCATTAGCGGGAAGTTCGCACTTAGTTAAATTGATTAGAGCGGTTAATTAATATTGGCTGGTTGTCCTTAACCAGCCAACAATTCAAGTAGATAAGGTAAAACCATTTTCATTTTTTATTAGATTAGAAGGGTGCAATATTCTATTCCAAGTAGAAAATGGAAGTTTTACTTGAATACCTTATTTTACTTTGTATGCGGAATTATTCACATTTTCAGCAATAAGGCTTTTTGCTTTTTCGAATTTCCCACTTTCTGCGTTTTTAACCATAAAAATAACAGATGCAAAAATAATAACCCCAATAGCAATATAGTAGAAAAAATAATCTTTTTCAGGTGCTTCTTGTTCGTTTGACATAAGTAAAAACCTCGATTAAAAATAAAAAAGGCTGAAATTAGTTTCAGCGCTAAGAATAATAGCAGGTCTTTTTAATAACCACAATATAAATAAGCTTTATTTTTGTATGGTTAAGTTCCGCTTGTGCTGCCTTGATTAAAATAGATAGAAACTGCACCTTGTTGTTAAGGGTAAAGTTTTGCTGGTCTAGTTATTCATCATATGGCGTAGGGATAGCTTGACGTTTATGTTGTGTTTTGTGGAAATTATCAATAATTAATTGGCTGACATGTTCAGGAATGGGGTTACCTTCAAGAAATTCATCTAGATGATAGTAGCTTAGGCCTAGCGCTGCTTCATCTGTTTTATTTGGGGCTAAGTCTTCTAAATCGGCTGTAGGTGTTTTTTCAATGAGTACTACAGGTGCGCCTAGTGTTGTTGCTAATTGTTTGATTTGACGTTTATTTAAGCCAAAAAGTGGCGCTAAATCGCAGGCGCCATCACCCCATTTGGTAAAAAAACCAGTGATATTTTCCGCAGAATGATCCGTACCGATAACTAAAGCACCTAACAAGCCAGCGACTTCATATTGCACAATCATACGTGCACGAGCTTTAACATTGCCTTTATGAAAGTCTCTATTACTAGCCGAGTCGGTTAGCAAGCCTTGTTGTTTTAATGAACTTATCGTTTCAGTATGAATACCTTCTACGCCGGCCTGGATGTTGATGGTAATACGTTGGCTGGGCTGAATAAATTGCAAAGCTAATTGCGCATCGCTTTCATCAGCTTGTATATTATAAGGTAAGCGTACCGCTATAAATTGATAGTCTGTACAGCTCTCTTCTGCATTCAGTTGATTAACGGCTAATTGTGCCAGTCGACCGCAAGTTGTAGAATCAATGCCACCGCTGATGCCTAACACTAAACTTTTTAACTGTGCCTGTTTAAGTTGTTGCTTAATAAAATCAATGCGACGCTGTATTTCAAATTCTGGATTGATTACGGGAAGGACTTTCATTGCTTGGATTATAGATTTTTGATTCATAGTCAGTCTGTATAGGTATATGCTAGGTTTTTGTTAATTGTATCTAAGTCGTGGAAGATAGGTGATAAAATATCAGCTTATTATTGGGGCGGATTTTTACATGAATGAAGAAAATAAAATGTTAGTCGAGGTTAGGTCTCGCTATATAGAAGAGCAATCTAAGCCAAGTGAGCATAAATATGCTTTCGCTTATACGATAACGATTGCCAATGTCGGTATAACAGCGGCAAAATTATTGAGCCGCCACTGGTTGATTACCGATTCTAATGGCAAAGTTGAAGAGGTGCGTGGCGATGGTGTGGTTGGTAAAACACCGCATTTAAAACCAGGCGAAGCCTTTACCTATACCAGTGGCGCACTGATTAATACGCCGGTAGGTGTTATGCAAGGCAAATATATAATGCTGTCTGATGCCGGTGAAAAATTTGATGCACTTATTCCACAATTTACTTTATCTATTCCACGTACATTGCACTAAAAATGTCTATTTATGCCATAGGTGATATACAAGGCTGTTATGATGATTTGCTGCGTTTATTAAACAAAATCAACTTCGACGAGGGCATTGACCAACTTTGGTTTGTCGGTGATTTAGTCAATCGTGGGCCGAAATCTTTAGAGACGCTACGTTTTATTAAAGCATTGGGTGATGCTGCTATTACTGTGTTAGGTAATCATGATTTGCATTTATTGGCTGTTGCTTATAACGCATCATCTGTGCGTGCAAAAGATACCATAAGACCCATTTTAGAAGCAGAAGATAAGCAAGAATTATTAGATTGGTTAAGGCATCGCCCTCTGTTTCATTACAGTGATAATTTTTGTCTGGTGCATGCGGGTTTGCCACCGCAGTGGGATTTTGCTACAGCTAAGCAAATGGCGCTTAAAGTTGAAAGTGAATTGCGTGGCGATAATTATTTAAAATTCTTTAAAAGCATGTATGGCAATGAGCCAAATTATTGGAACGGTAAATTAAAAGGAATTGAGGAATTACGCTTCGCTGTCAACTGTTTTACCCGTATGCGTTTTTGTGATGAGCAAGGGCGATTAGATTTTAAATACAGTGGCAAGTTAGGGAGTCAACCAAAACATTTAAAGCCATGGTTTGATTTGCCCAATAGAAAAAACTCGCATTTAAAAATTATTTTTGGGCATTGGTCGGCGATTGGTTACCACTATTCGCATAACAGCCATGCGATTGATTCTGGCTGTTTATGGGGGGGGCAGTTGACGGCATTAAAGCTAGATATAAAAATGGAGCGCTTTAGTGTGGACTGCGAAGGTTATCGAACACCTAATAGATAGCTTATAGCTGTTCTGTGGGAGTGGCTTTAGCCGCGACAATAGCTGTAAATAAGCTCTGCTTACTAAAAGTTTAGAGTAGAGCTTTGGTTCATATATTCGCTAGTATTAACATTGGATAAACAAGAAAACATTAAAAAATATAGGGCTAGAGCCTCGCCTACACCGTCGTTATTTTTTTACCGTTACTTCAAGATGGCGATAAATATAATCAGGGCTAGTAAAATTAGCATAGCTAGCGCTGCTGTCAATTTTATAGATATAAAAATCATCATCCGTTAACCCATTAGCCGCGAATTCAACCCATAACAGCGAGCACTTCAACCCCAGGTTATAACGGCACCCCAAAAATAAATAGCACTTTGCACGACCATAATAATAGTGCTCAAGTGAATAAATTATCGGGTGTCTTTGATAGTGCGAATAACAATACCGGTGCAGCCGTTGGTGCAAACTTCAAATACGCTGAAGTAGGTTTAGTGAAGTTGGCAGTGAATGATATTTATGATGATAGTTTTACCAGTATTGATCAATTAAATGGCGGCTGTATCGTAGCTAGTTTTGCTAATAATGTGGTTAATGGCAAGGTTGGCTGTAACTTTGGCAATAGTTCAGTTTTGACGATAGGACGATTTATTCCTGATCATTTTGATGTCGCTTTAAACACGCCCGTATTTAGTGCAAGCAATACTAGCTTTACTTATATGGGGCAACCAGTGATGTATACAACGATTCCCGTGGCCATAGTAACGGCAAAAAATGCCTCTGGCGTTACAACTAAAAATTATGCAGGTAGTTATTGGAAAGTAAATCCCATAGATGCAACTTATGGGATTACCCCCGTTTATACAGAAGCCAGTCATGCTTTAAGTATTATTGATAATAGCGCTCCTGTTGCTATTGATAATGGCGATGGTAGTGGTACTCTGAGTTTTTCTGACACCATTAGCAATATTTTAGCCATTACCAGAAATTCACCGGTTGCGCCTTTTGATGCGGAAATTGCATTGAGTTTTAACCTTATTGATACTGATGGCGTAGAGCTAGCAAATGTTAATGGTTTAGCGCAAACTAATCCGGTAGTTTTTGGTGCGCCTTTTGCTGGGAATGGCATCAGTTTTTCTGGCGCTAAAGAGCAGCGCTGGGGGCGAATTGCCATGGCCAATGCTTATGGATCTGAATTAATGCCACTCAGCGTTCCGCTTATTACTGAGTATTGTGATGGCCATAATTTCATTAAAAATTTGGCTGATAATAGTACCGTCATCAATTTAGCAACGCAGCTACAGTTACATAATGGCAGTACAGCTAAAGCTGGTAATCAAGCTGTTGCTATTGGAGCGACAGGCACTACAACGGCGACATTAACTAATAGTCCTTTTTTAGCTGGCGATGCAGGATTAGTCTTTAGCGCTGCCAATGCTTATGGTTATCTTGATTTATCTTTATTAAATACTGATACTTGGCTGTTATTTGATTGGGATGGCAATGGTGCACATGATAACTTACCTAAAGCGCGAGCCAGCTTCGGACTTTATAAAGGTAATGACAAACAAATTTACTTTAGAGAGGTTTATTAGTATAAGCAGTGTTGTAACTTTACTGATAAAATAAAAGCATTTTATTGCACCCTAATACAAGTCATCTTAGATGCTTTATTTTTTTAGAATTAACAAGGAGAGTAAATATGTTTTGTTACCATTGCCAGGAAGCTAAAAAGAATATCGCTTGCGATACGGCGGGTATTTGTGGGAAAAAAGCGGATGTTTCCAGCTTGCATGATTTATTAACGTATACCCTAAAAGGCTTGTCTTTTTATGCTGTTAAAGCAGCAGAAGCAGGGATTAACGAGCCAAATATTGATCAGTTTACGGCACGCGCACTGTACTCAATGGTTACTAATGTTAATTTTGATCCTGCGGTATTTGTGCAGTTAATTGCTGAAACGGTGCAGCGGCGTGAATATTTAAAGCGCTTATTAACAGCAAAAAACGTTCAGCTAAATGGGGCTATACCTGAAGAAGCGCAATGGCAGTATGAAACAATTGATCAAGCTGCTTGGGTAAAAATAGGCGAAACTTTCGGTGTTATGGCTGCCGGTGAATTATCTGGTGAACAAGCTGATTTACATGCTGCCCGTGAAATGTTGATGTACACAGCAAAAGGTTTGGGTGCTTTGCTAGAGTATATTCAAGTGCTGAATGTGTTTCACGTGGAACATTATGCTTTTATGCATAAGCTTGTTGCTTATACTTTACAGGCTGATGTGAGTTTGGACGATCTTTTAGCCATGAGTTTTAAAGCGGGTGAACGCAGTTTATTAGTAATGGAGTTATTAGAACAGGTTAATGCTGAAAAATTTGGTCAACCCGAGCCGACAACAGTGCATTTAGATACTTGGGAGAAGCCTGGTATTCTCGTGACTGGCCATGATTTTCAAGATTTACATGATTTATTAGAACAGAGCGCTGGCTCGGGTGTGGATATTTATACCCATGGCGAAATGATTGAAGCACATAGCTATCCTGCCTTTAAGAAATATTTTAATTTAGTCGCCAATTATGGTGGCGCATGGCAGGATCAGAAAACTCAATTTAGTAAATTTAAAGGACCTGTTTTGGTGACTAGCAATAGTCTGCAGCAACCTAAAAAAGATTATACCGATAAAGCTTATACCTCTGGTATGGTCGGTTGGCCAGACATTGCGCATATAGATAAGCGCCGCAGCAGTGAGGCTAAGGATTTTTCGGCAATTATTGAGCAAGCTAAACAATGCGAACCGCCTACGCCAATAACAAAAGGTGTGGTCACTGTTGGGTATGGACTGCATGCGCTTTGTGCATTAACTGAGGCTATTGTCACCGGGATTAACGCCGGTGATATTCAGCGAATTATTGTTGTCGTGGGTTGTGATGGTCGCCATAAAGAGCGTCGTTATTACACGGAACTGGTTCAATCGCTACCGCAAGATACCCTTATCTTAACAGCTGGCGATACTAAGTATCGTTTTCATGATTTAGAGTTAGGTGCGATTAATGGCATTCCGCGTCTTTTAGATGTAGGCCAAACGCATGACTTTCATGCGCTGTTGGCTTTTTTAACGCACTTACAAAAAGCGATGCAGTTAAGTCATTTGTCAGAATTGCCGGTTTCTTTTAATGTCGCTTGGTACGAGCAACAAACAATTCTAATGATGTTGGCGTTATTTGCTTTAGGCATTAAAGATGTGCGTATTGGACCTACTTTACCCCCCTTCTTTAGTGCGGGTATTTTAGAAAAATTAACCCAGACTTTAGCGGTAAAAGGTATTGATACACCTGAAAATGATATTGCCGCGATGTTAGGTATTGAAGTCGTCCCTGCTGAGCCGCAGGAAATCGAAACAGCAAGTCAAACTAATATATAAACAAAAATGATTGAACGAATAATTGAACGCTTGATTTATGCGAGTCGCTGGCTATTAGCTCCGATTTATTTGGGCATGAGTGTCGCGTTAATGGCTTTAGCGGTTAAATTTTTTCAAGAGTTATATCATTTTATCCCTGCTATTTTAGAGATGGATGAGGGGCAATTAACTTTGAAATTATTGGCTTTTATTGATTTAACGCTGGTGAGTAGTTTGACGATTATTGTCATGTTTAGTGGTTATGATAATTTTGTTTCGCGCCTAGATATTGCAGAAGGCACAGAAAAATTAGCTTGGCTAGGAACGCATGATTACGGCTCCTTGAAAATGAAAGTTGCCTCATCGATTGTGGCTATTTCATCGATACATTTATTAAAAGTATTTATGAATGCTGAGCAGATAGCCAATGATAAATTACTTTGGTATGCATTGATTCATTTAACCTTTGTTGTCTCTGCCTTTATGATGGGGATGTTGGAGAAGAAGGCAAAACATTGAGTCAGTTAGTATTACTCGGTACTTCGGCTTGCCATTTATGTGAGCAGGCAGAGGCGTTAGTTATGCAATTAAATATTCCTTTTACTAAAATTGATATTGCAGAGCAGGAGCAATGGCAGAAACGTTATGCCATTAGAATTCCTGTTTTAGTGTATTTAGACACAAAGAAAGAGCTAGCTTGGCCTTTTGGCTCTGAAGATATACTTACCTTTGTTGGAGCGACTCCTCCCCTCCCCTGCCACAAAACCTGAAATCATTATGACAAATTACAGAATAGAAAAAGATAGCATGGGTGAATTGCAAGTGCCCATTGATGCTTTATATGGGGCGCAAACTCAGCGAGCGATTAATAATTTCCCGATTAGTGGCTTAATGATGCCACCTGCTTTTATTAAGACCGTGGCCTTAATTAAACAAACAGCGGCTAAGGTTAATATAGATTTGGGTGTATTGGATACTGAGCGAGGCCAAGCAATCATTCAGGCAGCTGAGCAAATTATTCAGGGGCAACATGCCGATCAATTTCCCTTAGATATATTTCAAACCGGATCCGGCACCAGTACCAATATGAATGTCAACGAGGTATTAGCACACTTAGCTTCTACTATAAGTACTCAAGCTGTCGGTGCGAATGATCATGTGAATATGGGGCAGAGTAGTAATGATGTCATTCCAACGGCGATACATGTGAGTGCCGCATTAGAATGTCATCGCCAGTTATTGCCAGCTTTGGCGCATTTAGCCGAAACTATCGAAACCAAAGCAGCGACTTGCCAGCATTATACCAAAACAGGACGTACCCATTTAATGGATGCGATGCCGATGACCTTAGCGCAGGAATTAGGTGCTTGGGCCTTACAAATCCGCAATGGCATTGCCCGAGTGCAAAGCGCCCTACCCCGCATGCAAAAATTAGCACAAGGCGGAACAGCTGTTGGTACCGGCATTAATGCGCATCCTGAGTTTGCGATTAAATTTGCGCAAACCATGAGTGAGGTTACCGATATAGCATTCACACCCAATGATTCGTTTTTTGAAAGTTTAAGTTGTCAGGATGCCGTTGTTGAATTATCTGGACAATTAAAGACCATTGCCGTTAGTTTGATGAAAATAGCCAATGATTTGCGCTGGATGAATAGCGGTCCCTTGGCGGGTTTGGGAGAAATTGAATTAAAGGCATTACAGCCTGGCAGCAGTATTATGCCGGGTAAAGTAAATCCTGTTATTCCTGAAGCAACAGCGATGGTGGCTGCGCAAGTCATTGGTAATGATGCGACGATTACCCTTGCCGGTCAATCGGGTACTTTTCAGTTAAATGTAATGCTGCCTGTGATTGCCTATAATATTTTACAAAGTATTGCAATTATCAGCCAAGTAAGTCTTGCCTTGGCCGATAGTGCGATTGCCGATTTCACTGTGCGCGAAGATAATTTACAACAAGCATTAACTAGAAATCCCATTTTAGTGACGGCATTAAATCCAATTATTGGTTATGAGCAAGCGGCAAAAATTGCTAAATCCGCTTATCAACAAGGTCGCCCTATCATTGATGTGGCTGAGGAAATGACCGATATTGCGCGTGCGCAGTTAGAGAAAATTTTAGAGCCTAAGCATCTTGCGGAGGGGGGCGTAAATTAATTGATAAGAGTTATCTGTATATCAATAACTATGTTCAATGATTTAGTTGATTTAGACTTATGCTGCAATTTTCATATAAAGCACGTAACGAACTAGGGAAAAGTATTGCAGGCCTAGTTGAGGCGGAGTCTCAAATAGCGGCAGCAAGAGTGCTCATTAGTCGTGGCATGATCCCTGTATCAATACAAAAAGCAGCCATTAATACCGATGTCATCCAGGACTTTAATCAGTGGCAAGCATTAAATGCTTTAGGCTTGACGGGTTTAATTTTATTCACTCGGCAAATGTACAGCTTAAGTAAAGCGGGTGTGCCGATTATCAGAGCTATCCAAAGCTTAAAAACATCGACGCGAAATAAGGCATTGGCCAGTGCCTTAGGTGATATTACTAAATCATTAGAATCAGGCTTGGCATTGAGTCAGGCTTTGGCTAAGCACCCGCGTATTTTTGATACATTATTTTGTAGTATTATTGCCGTGGGCGAGTCGTCAGGCTCTGTCGATCAAGCTTTTTATCAGATTTCCCAATATTTAGAGCGTGAAAAAGAAACCCAAAGTCGTATAAAATCAGCGATACGCTATCCGATTATGGTGATTGCTGCGATTGCTATTGCGCTGGCCATTGTTAATATTTATGTCATTCCTGCGTTTAAAGCGGTATTTGATAAAATAAATGCAGAATTACCTTGGCAAACCACGTTATTAATTAATACCTCTGATTTTTCAGTCGCTTATTGGCCGTATATATTAGCCGCTCTTGTTGTTTCTATGGTTACTTTTAAAGCTTATCTTTATAGTGTTACCGGACGCTTGCACTGGGATCAGTTTATATTAAAGATACCTTTAATAGGCAGCATTATTTCGCGTGCAACGATGGAGCGTTTTTCACGTTCTTTTGCGATGATTCTGAGTTCTGGAGTGCCTTTAATTTCCGGTATTAATATTGTTGCAGGTGCAGTGGGCAATACTTTTGTTGGTTCTAAGTTAAAGCAGATGAGCCTTGGTATTGAGCGTGGTGATACCATTAGTCGTATGGCCATGGCAACACAGCTCTTTCCTAGTCTCGTTATTCAAATGATAATGGTCGGTGAAGAAACCGGAAATATTAGTGATATGTTGCTTGAAGTGGCAGATTTTTATGAGGCGGAAGTTGATGCGGAAGTTAAAAATTTAGCAGTTGCGATAGAGCCTATTTTATTATCAGTGATTGGCGCTATGGTATTGGTTTTAGCTTTGGGTATTTTCTTGCCGATGTGGAATTTATCTTCCGCAATGAAGTAATCGTGTATTAAATATGAAATATTTTAACCCTGAACTTGTTGTTTTTGATCTTGATGGTACTTTAGTCGACTCAGTGCCCGATATCGCGATCGCTATTAATAAGATGTTGCTTGCTTTGCAGCAAGCTACCTATACCGAAGATCAAGTGCGTCAGTGGGTGGGTAATGGCGCAGAAAAGTTAATTAAACGTGCTTTGACCGGTATTTTAGAGCCCGCTCAAGAGCCCCATAATTTAGCTCAGGGGATGTCTTATTTTAACCAGTTTTATAGCGCTAATGTCTGTGATAAAAGTGAGTTATATCCGGGTGTTATAGATGGCTTAGAGGCGTTGAAGGTTGCCGGTATCAATTTAGCTTGTGTGACCAATAAGCCCGAAAAGTTTACTCTGCCGTTGTTGGCTAAATTAGGTTTAAAAGATTATTTTCAATTTATCGCTTCGGGTGATAGTTATCCTGTAATGAAACCAGACCCCCTACCCTTGTTGGCCGCAGCACAATTTTTTTCGGTGGATGCGGCGCAATGCTTAATGGTCGGTGATTCTATTAATGATATACAAGCAGGTAAACGTGCAGGATTTAAAACGGCTGCTGTCTCTTATGGGTATGCTGGCAAATATACGCTTGATGAGTTAGAGGCTGATTATAAGCTGGATAGCATTGATCAAATCGTTGCATTATTCGATATGCCCGTTATTGCTTATTAATTGTTTATAGAAAAACAAGCTGTCAGATAGGGGAAACTAAACTAAATATGTTTAGTAATAATTTAAAGTGTGCAATTTTCGTTTAAAATAGACAACAAACTGCGTCATAATCAAGTGTGGTTAGGCTGAGGTCATTCATCTGAAACCACCGTGTCACTACAATAAAAAATATCTCATGACACCAGAACAATTCAAGCAATATGCCGAACAAGGCTACAATCGTATTCCTATTACGCGTGAAGTATTAGCCGATTTAGATACCCCGTTGAGTGCCTATCTTAAATTAGCCGACGGCGCTTATTCCTATTTATTTGAATCAGTGCATGGCGGTGAACAATGGGGGCGTTATTCTATTATTGGTTTACCTTGCCAAGAACGGGTTAAAATTTTCGGCAATGAAATTCGTATCGAACATGCAGGACAGGCGACTGAAACCCTACAGCATGAAAACCCGCTAGTGTGGATTGAAGCGTTTAAACAACGCTTTAATGTGCCAGATATTGAAAGTTTGCCACGCTTTAATGGTGGTCTGGTCGGTTATTTTGGCTATGAAACGATCGGTTATATTGAGCCGCGATTAAAAGCAACCGCTAAACAGGATCCTATCGGCAGCCCGGATATTTTATTGATGGTTTCTGAGGAGATGTTAGTCTTCGATAATTTGTCCGGTAAAATGTTGCTTTTAACTCATGCAAATCCTAAGCAGACAGGTGCTTATGATTTGGCGCAAGCACGTCTCGATGAGTTAGTGCTTAAATTACGTGAGTTAAAAGCGAAAACCAATAATGCACATATCGCCAAGCAAGTCGATGAAGCGGATTTTGTTTCTGGTTTTACACAGCAAGGTTTTGAAGAGGCCGTGTTAAAAGCCAAAGACTATATTGTCGCTGGCGATATTATGCAAGTGGTTTTATCGCAGCGTTTATCTATCCCCTTTTCTGCTGAGCCTTTAGATTTATATCGCGCTTTACGCTGTTTAAATCCATCACCTTATATGTATTATCTGAACTTAGACGATTTTCATATCGTCGGCTCATCACCAGAAATTTTGGTACGTTTAGAGGATGATACGGTCACGGTTAGACCGATTGCGGGAACACGGCCACGCGGTAAAAATCAAGCGGATGATCTTGCTTTAGAGCAAGAGTTATTAGCCGATCCTAAAGAATTAGCCGAACATTTAATGCTGATTGATTTAGGACGCAATGATGCCGGTCGCGTAGCGCAAATTGGGACAGTAGAATTAACCGATAAAATGATTATTGAGCGTTATTCACATGTTATGCATATTGTTTCTAATGTTACTGGCAAATTACAACAAGGCAAAGATGCTTTTGATGTATTAAAAGCGACTTTTCCAGCGGGTACCGTCAGTGGCGCACCAAAAATTCGTGCAATGGAAATTATTGATGAATTAGAACCGGTTAAACGCGGTGTTTATTCAGGTGCGGTAGGTTATATTTCCTGGTCAGGTAATTTGGATACGGCGATTGCCATTAGAACAGCAGTGATTAAAGATAAAACTTTACATATACAAGCAGGTGCAGGCATCGTTTATGATTCTGTGCCTCGAAATGAGTGGGATGAAACCATGAATAAAGGGCGAGCAATTTTCCGTGCGGTAACAATGGCCGAAGCTGGCTTGGACGGAGGCCGTTCATGAGTTCATGTAAAGTGGTCATGGTCGATAACTACGATTCGTTTACTTATAATTTAGTGCAATATTTTGGGGAATTAGGCGCGGATGTTACGGTACTGCGTAATGACGAAGTGACGGTTGAGGATATTAAGGTTTTAAATCCCGATAAAATCGTCATTTCTCCCGGCCCTTGTACGCCGAAAGAAGCCGGTATTTCCGTAGAAACGATACTTAGCTTTGCCGGTAAAAAGCCGATTTTAGGCGTGTGCTTAGGCCACCAAAGTATCGGTTATGCTTTTGGCGGGCATATTGTCCATGCTAAACAAATTATGCACGGCAAAGTGTCTGATGTTTATCACCATAATGTCGGTGTATTTAAAGGCTTGAATAATCCCTTTGTCGCAACGCGCTACCATTCTCTTGTTATTGACCAAAAGACCTTGCCCGATTGCTTAGAAGTGACGGCCTGGACCCAGGATGAGCACGGTAATGTCGATGAAATCATGGGGGTACGTCATAAAACTTTAGATATTGAAGGCGTGCAATTTCATCCTGAGTCTATTTTGACTGAGCATGGACATGATATGTTACGTAATTTTTTACAGCGTTGATGACTCATGCTGTAGCGCGGACTAAAGTCCGCTAAATAACCGCCTTATAAGCGGACTAAAGTCCGCCCTACTCTCATAATAGCTGAATGAATATACAAATCGCCTTGCAAGCTGTGCTTGATAAACAAAATTTAAGCCGCTCAGAAATGCGTAGTGTAATGCGTATGATGATGAGTGGAGAGGCGACAAGTGCGCAAATTGCAGGATTTTTAATTGCCTTGCGTTGCAAAGGTGAGACCGTTGAAGAGATTACCGCCGCTGCTGAAGTAATGCGCGAATTAGCGACTAAGGTTAATATCCAAGGCGCGCCTATTATTGATACCTGTGGTACGGGCGGTGATGGCGCTAATACCTTTAATATTTCGACCACTTGCGCCTTTGTCGTTGCCGCTGCGGGCGGCATAGTCGCTAAACATGGTAATCGCTCGGTATCGAGTCGTTCGGGTAGTGCTGATGTCTTAGAAGCAGCGGGTGTTAATCTCAATTTATCAGCGCAGCAAGTAGCGCAATGTGTTAATTCTATCGGCGTCGGCTTTCTATTTGCCCAAAAACATCATGGTGCAATGCAACATGTCGCAGGCCCACGCAAAGAAATGGGCGTGCGTACTTTATTTAATTTGCTTGGCCCTTTAGCGAATCCGGCCGGAGCACCTAATCAAGTATTAGGTGTTTTTGCACGGCAATGGCTAGAGCCTTTAGCGCAAGTTTTACAGGCTTTAGGTAGTCATCATGTTTTGGTGGTGAGTGCTGATGATGGTTTAGATGAAATCAGCATCGCTAGCCCGACATCGGTTGCGGAATTAAAACAGGGACAAATTACGACGTATTCCATTAGCCCTGAGCAATTTGGATTACAACGAGCTGATTTAGCCGAGCTAGCGGTCAATGATGTGCAAGATAGCTTGCGCATCTTGAAATCTGTCTTGGATAATAAACCCGGCGCGGCTTTGGATATTGTTGCTTTAAATTCTGGCGCAGCCATTTATACCGCAGGGTTAGTGGATTCATTAGCCGCTGGTATCAGTAAAGCTCAAGAGGTCATTGCTTCAGGCGCGGCTAAAGAAAAGCTGAATGCATTGGTCAATTTTAAGGGCGGATTTTAATCGACCCTACTCTTTTTCTCATGTAGCAAAGGAACGCATCGTTTCCTTATTTTTAATACACATAAACTTATGACTGATACTCCCGATATTTTAAAAAAGATTCTTGCTAAAAAAGTAGAAGAAGTCGAAAAGCGTAAACAACGTATGTCGATTGAAGATTTACAAGGCATTATTAATGATACTGAAAATCCACGTGGTTTTGCGCGGGCTTTACAAGATAAAGCCGCCAGTAAAAAGCCGGCGATTATTGCGGAGATAAAAAAAGCATCGCCGAGCAAAGGCGTGATTAGAGAAAACTTTAAGCCCAATGAGATTGCTCAGGATTATGCGATGAGCGGTGCAACGTGTCTGTCGGTATTAACCGATAAAGCGTTTTTTCAAGGCAGTGAAGTGAATTTGCAAATGGCGCGCCAATCTTGCCCCTTGCCGGCATTGCGTAAGGATTTTATGATTGATCCTTACCAAATATATGAGTCACGAGCTTTAGGTGCGGATTGTATTTTACTGATTGTCGCTGCTTTATCAGATACGCAAATGCATGAATTGGCCGATACCGCAAAGCAGTTGAAAATGGATGTGCTGGTTGAAGTGCATGATGCCGCTGAAATGGAGCGTGCTTTAATGTTAGATACCCCCTTAATCGGCATCAATAATAGAAATTTGCGTACGTTTGCCACCTCATTGCAAACCACTTTAGATTTGAAATCTAGGGTACCTAGTGATCGTTTAGTGATTACGGAAAGCGGCATTCATACCTCGGCAGATGTGCAATTGATGTTGGATAATGAAATTTATACTTTCTTGGTCGGTGAAGCTTTTATGGTAGCTGAGCACCCAGGGGCTAAAATGCGTGAGTTGTTTGGTTTATAGTCAAGCAGAAAAAACGGGAGTTTAACTCCCGTTTTTATATTAGATAAGCGATGATTTTTATAGTTTATATTTGTCCATCGCTTTAATAATAGACAAAGCTTTAGCGACTTTTATTTTAGCGGCATCATCTAATTCAGTATTCTTGTATACTTTGTCTAATAAGCCTTCTGTTACCAGCGCTTCTTTGACCCAACGTTTGACCATTCTATAGTTGGTGGCAACTTTAGCTTCTTCACCTGTTTCAGGGTTTTTCATAAGCACAGTACGCAGTTCAATTTTTGGCTCAGCCAGTTTGTTTATCTTAGCTTTGGGGGTTTCGACCGCTGGTTCCACTTTTGTTGGTTTAACTATGGGAGTGGGTTGTTCTGTTTGCTTGTCTGTCACTAGGGCTGGTTTTTGTGCTACTGTCGGCTGTTTAAAGGCAACAGCTCCTGGGTTAGCCGATTTTTTCGGCTCAATATTGTCATCATCGACCACAATAAAAACCACGTAGGCAACATAGATGACCGTTAAAATAAAAAAAACCTCTGACATGATGTCACTCCCCTTGTCGTTATTATTATAATTACTTTTAAGTTATTATCGTTGTTAATAACTGATTAATTTACTGAGTATATGGCAAAGTAACAAAATACACCAGAAACACGGCGGAAAAGCTGGCGTATTAAGTGACAGTTATTTAATGAATTTTAGTGCTAAGGAATAAGACCTTAATAACTTGAGCAGGCGTAAAAAAGCTTTAGCTTTTTTGTCAGGCACAGCAATAGCTAAAGCTATTGCACTCCTTATCAAATGTCGAACTTAATAAATGCTTATTCCTATACAAGGATAAAAAATTAGTTCATCAATAAGGTTCCTACCCCTTGATCGGTAAATAGCTCCAATAATACTGCATGTTCGACACGGCCATCGATAATATGTACGTTCTTAACCCCGCCTTTTAGCGCATCAGTACCACAGCGTGTTTTAGGGATCATACCACCAGATATAGTGCCATCGGCAATTAAAGCATCGATATCTTTTACCGATAAGCCGGTAAGTAGCTCGCCTTGCTTATCTAAGATGCCGGGTATATTGGTGAGCAAAATCAGTTTTTCGGCTTTTAATACTTCAGCCACTTTTCCTGCAACTAAGTCGGCATTAATATTATATGAGCGGCCATCTTCACCGACGCCAATAGGTGCGATTACCGGAATGAAATTACTTTTGCTGAGCATATCTACAACTGCAGGGTCAATACTGCTAACTTCACCGACATGACCAATATCGATAATTTCAGAGGCTTGGGTGTTCGCATTAATGCGCGTCATTGCTATTTTTCGTGCACGAATAAAATCGCCATCTTTACCGGTTAAGCCAACTGCTTTACCGCCCGCCATATTAATTAGGTTAACAATATCCTTGTTAACTTGACCACCGAGTACCATTTCAACCACGTCCATGGTTTCTGAGTCAGTCACGCGCATGCCGTTAATAAATTCGGTTTGGATATTTAAGCGTTCCAATAAATTGCCGATTTGCGGGCCGCCGCCATGCACTACAACAGGGTTAATGCCAACTAATTTCATCAGTACGATATCGCGTGCAAAACAGGCTTTTAGATTTTCATCAATCATGGCATTGCCACCGTATTTAATGATCACGGTTTTGCCTTTAAATTTTTGGATATAAGGCAGGGATTCTATGAGTACGTGGGCAATACCCTTGGCGGTTTTATCTTTCATAAGCTCTTAATTAAAAAGGTAGGGTTAATTGAGGATTGATTTCAAGGATAAGCTGACGAAATTGATTTTGAATTCTGGCTAAAGCTTCGGGTGTGTCACCTTCAAAACGAACGACTAAAGAAGGCGTTGTATTCGAGGCGCGTACTAAGCCAAAGCCGTCAGTAAAATCTACGCGTAAACCATCAATATCGGTTATTTGTCCACCAGGGAAGTTGGGGTTCTTTAGTAAGCGATTCATAATCGTAAAATTTTCCCCTTCTGCCACCTCAATGGATAATTCTGGCGTATTAAAGCTGTCTGGGAAATCAGTAAAGACTTCGGCACTGCGACGCGAATCTTCAGATAATATTTCTATCAGTCTTGCCGCTGCATATAAGCCATCATCAAAGCCGGGCCAGCGATCATTGAAAAATAGATGACCACTCATTTCGCCTGCAAAAATGGCAGCTGATTGTTTAACTTTGGCTTTCATATAAGAATGGCCGGTTTTCCAGATAGTGGGGCGACCGCCTTGTTTTTTAATTTGCTCGGCTAAATGACGGCTACACTTCACGTCATAAATAATTTCAGCACCTGGTTTTCTAGCGAGAATACTTTTGCTAAACAACATCATTTGTCTATCGGGCCAGATAATTTTCCCGCTTGAATCAACAACCCCCAATCTATCGCCATCACCATCAAAAGCGATACCTACATCGGCTTGGTAATGTTCCATTGCATCAATAAGAGCAGCGTAGTTTTCTGGCTTACTGGTGTCTGGGTGATGATTTGGAAAAGTGCCATCGATATCACAAAATAACTCAATGACTTCGCAGCCTAATGTTTTTAATAATATCGGAGCTAGTTGGCCAGCTACCCCATTGCCAGCATCTACAATGACTTTCATTGGGCGCGCAATGCGAATATCATCAGCAATCATGCCAATATATTCATTGGTAAACATGCTGTTTTCAGTGAGCGTGCCCGGCGCATTAGACTGTAGGTTGTTATCCTCGATGCGTTGTCTAATATTTTGTATTTTATCGCCGGCTAAGGTTTCTCCTGCGATAACAATTTTGAGGCCATTATAATTCGCTGGATTATGGCTGCCGGTCAGCATAACACCGGTATGGCTGTCATGGTGGTGGGCGACAAAGTATAGAACAGGCGTAGGCACAGTGCCTATATCGAGTATATTGGTACCCGTTGATAAAATGCCATCTGCTAAGACTTTACTTAAGGCTGGGCTAGAAATGCGACCATCTTTGGCAGCAACAATTGTACTGATGCCTTTGTCAAAGGCTTCGCTACCAATGGCACGACCAATATCATAAACAATGTCTTGAGTCAGCTCTTGATCGACTATGCCGCGAATATCATAAGCACGAAAAATTACATCCGTCAGACTGGCGCTCTCCACTAAGTGGCGAGGGTTATCAGCAGCGGGCAAGGTTTCACTCAGCTTGAATGGATTTGCTAACTTGGGCTTAGTATCGTTATTGTAATTGGCGCATTCGGGAAGTGAAATAGCCGAACCTATATCAGCACTATCAATATCTTGTATTTCAAAGCCTGCATATTCAGAGCTGGGCGAGTCTGAACCTAGTGATTGGTCAAAAAAACCGTCAAACTCATCACTTTGATGCGTAGTATTTTCGCTATCAGTGTCTTTATTTTCATTTTCTAAAACACGCTTAAATTGAATAATAGTAGAAATAAAATGGTTCATTTCTTTCAATTTAATAGGGTAATTGCCTTTTGCTTTACCCATCATTAAGTCTTTAGTTGCTTTTAAAACAGAGCGTTGGTCATGGATTAATAAGACCTCTAATTTTCTACGACCCACATAGCAAGCAAGTCCTGAAACAAAAGAAGGAATAAGAATAATGCTAAGAACCAGTGTGGCTAGTGAAAAATCAAGCGTATCGCTATGCCAATAGTTTGCCGTCCAGGGAGTATCTTTGACATTAAATGAGCGGCTCTTTCCTGATGTCTTTAGCGCACTATCTCCGTGCGAAAATAAGGCATAGTCAGCTTGTCGTAATTCTAAATATAAGCGGCTATCGGTTAGCGTATTAAAGCTTTGTTGTAGGCTGTTAAAGTCAATACTAGCGAGAATGACGGCAATCACTTTACCATCTTGTAATACGCCTTGAGTGATTGCCAGATGACGATTTTCACCTTGTTCACCCTGCACTAGAGGCTTCTGTGCTGCCTGGAAAGTATTTTTGACTAAGTCTAAATCGGCATAACCCATATGCGGGACTATCGATCTATCGGGTTCCTGATCATCAGGACGTAATAATCTGATCACCAAGAGGCCCGGTAAGGCAACACTACGTTGTTCAATGATTGCTTTAGCACTTGCTAGGTCAGATTGGTTAAGCGCATCAATAAGTTCAGGTGACTGGGCTATATTGTGTAAAAATGTACTCAATAAGGCGGTATGGGCCGTGATGTTTTGTGATGCTCCTTTAGATAGAGCGTACATCGCATCATTGTTGGCACTATTTACGCTAACTAGGGTAAGTAAATAAATGCCAGAACCTGCTAAAGCTGTCATGAACACTGCAATAGCAGTAATCATTGAAAAAATGCGTCCCATATTTATACCTGTATTGTCGCGGCGTGTAATTTTTAGACTGTTGGATGCTGGTCTATAGTGTCGAAAGCTTAATGGCGGCCAGTATGGCCAAAACCGCCTTCCCCACGTTCTGATTGATTAAAGTCAGTGACGACATCAAATTCGGCTTGAACGATGGGCACAAAAACCATTTGTGCAATACGTTCGGCAATTTGCACGGTAAAAGCGGTTTGACCTCTATTCCAGCAGGAAACGAAAACTTGCCCTTGATAGTCGGAATCAATTAGGCCAACTAAGTTGCCAAGAACAATACCATGCTTATGACCTAAGCCGGAGCGTGGCAATAACACGGCTGCGAGTTGATGGTCATTAATGTGAATAGCAAGACCCGTTGGGATCAATGCTGTTTCACCCGGAAGCAGAGTAAGGTCTGCATCTAAACAGGCGCGTAAATCTATGCCTGCTGAGCCCTCAGTCGCATAGCTGGGCATCGGAATTTCATTACCTAGGCGTGGATCTAAAATTTTAAGTTGTATCTTATGCATCTAATCTCTCGGCAATTAAGGTCAATAATTGGTTGGCTAGCTGGGTTTTGTTAGTCATTGTCAGGGTTTTTTGGCCATTTTGCCAATACACTTGCAAGGCATTATACGCTGAATCAAAGCCCCCTTCTGCTTGTCCTACCCAATTAGCGGCAATCATATCTAAATTTTTACGCTGTAATTTATCTAGCGCATAGTGCTCCAAATTATCTGTTTCAGCGGCAAAACCAACAGTGAAAGGTTTGTTAGCTAAACTCGCAACACTCGCCACGATATCTTGGGTTTTATGTAATGACAGTTGGGTAATATCGCCTTGTTTTTTTATTTTTTCAGTTTGCATCTTATCGGGCGTATAGTCTGCGACCGCGGCAGCAGAAATAAAAATATCTTGTCCGGCCACTTGCTGCATAACCGCTGTATACATTTCCGCTGCGCTCTCTACATAGATCGTGTGGATATTTTTAGGTGTGGCTAATGGCACTGGACCGCTGACTAATGTTACTTTTGCACCTAATAATTGCGCTTGTTGCGCTAGCGCATAACCCATTTTGCCAGAGCTTCTATTTGTAATATAGCGTACAGGATCTAAAGCCTCCCGAGTCGGACCGGCACTAATCAATATTTTTTTATTCAGTAAGAGTTGCGGTGCATGAAAGGCGTTTAACTGGGCGAGAATATCGCTAGGTTCTGTCATACGGCCATAGCCAACCTCACCACAGGCTTGACTACCTGCTTCTGGGCCGATAACGCTTACCTTATGTTGTGCCAAGCGCTTAAGGTTTTCTTGTGTGACCGGCTTGTTCCACATAGCTTGATTCATTGCTGGAGCAATATAAACAGGACATTCGGCCGCTAGGTATAAAGTGCTTAATAAATCATCGGCAATACCCAAGCTTAGTTTAGCCATACAGTTTGCGCTTGCTGGGGCAATGAGAAATAGCTCTGCCCAGCGCGCTAAATTAATATGGCCCATGGCGTTTTCTTGATTCGCGTCAAGTAATTGCGTATGCACTGCATGGCCTGATAATGCTTGAAGCGTGAGTGGCGTAATAAATTGAGTGGCCGCATGGGTCATTACGACTCTGATTTCGTAATCATTTTTACGTAATAATCTGACCAGTTCGGCTGACTTATAGGCGGCAATACCGCCACTTATACCTAAAAGTATGCGCTTCAATTGGGAATATCCTTAAATAAATTGTTTGCTTATTATGGCAAGAGTTGAGAGTTTCTTCTATGCTTAAGCTGAAAAATCGGTAAATTAACTGTTGCTGTGCGTATTTAAAATATAAGGTGTAAAAAGATGAGCATTCAAGACTGGCCGGAAGGCGATCGCCCTAGGGAAAAATTACTCGCTCAAGGAGCGGCAACACTATCTGATGCCGAGTTATTGGCGATATTTTTACGTACTGGGATTAAAGGCAAGACAGCGGTTGATTTAGCTGGGGATTTATTGACTGATTTTGGTTCCTTGCGCGCCTTACTACAGGCAGACTGTGATAATTTTACGCGGGCAAAAGGCTTGGGTACGGCTAAATATGCACAATTACAAGCGGTTTTGGAAATGGCGCGGCGGCATACTTTTGAAGAGTTAGATCGCGGTGATGTTTTAACCAGTCCCGAGGCAACACGCGCTTATTTAAGTCAGCAATTACGGCATTATCAACATGAGGTGTTTGCCTGTTTGTTTTTGGATAATCAGCACCATATTTTAGAATTTGAAGAATTATTCCGCGGCACCATTGATAGCGCGAGTGTTTATCCGCGTGAAGTGATCAAAAAGGCCTTGGCACATAATGCCGCCGCGGTTATTTTTGCGCATAACCACCCTTCTGGTATTACTGAGCCGAGTCAAGCGGATAAATTAATTACCGACAAATTAAAACAGGCTTTAGCTTTAATTGATATCCGCGTACTGGATCATTTTGTTATTGGTGATGGCGTGCCCTATTCTTTTGCAGAAAATGGCTTGTTGTAAGGCTTGTACAGGAATAACTGGCTAAAAAATAACGGCTCGTTTTCTTGATCCCAAACTGAGTTTGGGGCCGAGAAAACGAGCCGTTTTTTATTGAACCATCAAGCGGATGTTAATTTATTGGCTGCTTCTTGGTATTTTTGGCTACTAACTGCGGTAACTTCATCGGGCAATTTGGGCCCTGGTGCTGTTTTATCCCAGTCTAAGGTTTCTAAATAGTCTCGAATAAATTGTTTATCAAAACTAGGCGGGCTAATACCCACTTGATATTGCTCAACCGGCCAGAAACGCGACGAGTCAGGTGTTAAGGCTTCGTCAATTAAATATAGCTTACCGTCAGTATCGAGGCCAAATTCAAATTTGGTGTCGGCAATAATAATGCCGCGTTCTTTTGCATAAGCGGCAGCGGTGGTATAAAGTTTTAGGCTGACATCGCGTACTTTAGTTGCCATTTCTTCACCCAGCAGAGGAATCGTTTCTGCGAAAGAAATGTTCTCATCATGATCGCCAACCGCTGCTTTTGTTGAGGGTGTATAGATGGCTTCAGGCAGTTGTTGAGCTAATTGCAAGCCTTCAGGTAATGTAATGCCGCAGACACTGCCGTTTTTTTGATAATCTTTCCAGCCAGAGCCAATTAAATAACCGCGTACGATAGCTTCTACAGGCAGAGGTGTTAACTTTTTCACAATAATCGCCCGCCCTGCAATTTGAGCCCGCTCAACTGCATCAGGTACAACCTCTTCTAGGCTTAAATTAGATAAGTGATTAGGGATAATATCTTGCATTTTCTCAAACCAAAAATTTGAGACCAAAGTAAGTACTTGGCCTTTGCCGGGTATCGGGTCAGGTAAAACCACATCAAAAGCAGACAGGCGATCAGTGGTAACAATTAATAAGTGATGCTCATCAATTTCATATATGTCACGCACTTTACCGCGCGTGCGTAATTTAAGATTAGAAATTGAAGACTCAAACAAAGCGGCGGGAGCGGTCATATTATTTGGCTAAATTGAATAAAAGAATAGGCACTATTTTATATGAATAATCGCTTACAAGTTAAAATAATGTTTTTCTTAAAGCTAGTTAAGTAATGCGCCTTTATTAAGTTCAACATTTGATAAGGAGTGCAATAGCTTTAGCTATTGCTGTGCCTGAAAAAAGCGAAAGCTTTTTACCCCTGCTCAAGTTATTAACGGCTTATTCCTAAGTAACCTGAGTTCGGGATAATAGTTATTGATTTTAAAGGGGATTTTTATATTTCCATGATTTTCCTAGCCAAATCATGCAGATACCCCCTTAAAAGGCGACTTAAAAATCCAAGATTATTTGTATTTTTAGACAAAAATACATAAATATAACTGTAACAACTAGATATTAAAGGGATTTTCTTATCCCGAACTCAGGTTAAGTAGATGTTTTTGGCGATTTAAGCAACCATGATTCCTAAGTCATCATAGATGCGTTTCTTTTTCCAGCCAGCGAAAACGCTATCAT
>JACUUF010000274.1 GCA_014859465.1 Methyloprofundus sp. | reverse complement strand
TTTGAAAACCTGCATGAAGTTGTCTTTGTTGCTTCCTATCTGTGTAAGGCCGATAGTAAGCTTATCACCAAAGGCAGGCATCCATTTAGCACCTCATCAAGAAAAGCCTTTCCAAACGCGCCAAAAGCGTCTCCTAAAGCCGAAATAATGCCATTTATTGACAAGGTTAAACCCAGTCAGGCAGAAGAAGCGAAATATGATGCCTTTCAAGCCAAGGGAGTCCGTATACCTGGTCATGGCTCGTTGCTACTAGATGATATTGAAGCTAAATACTTAGAGCAAGACATCAGCGATGTATGGGATTACCTAGCTAAAAAAATCGAAGTGTCCCCGGACTTTGTAGCCGTGCGTTTTACGCTTGAGATTGATGATGGTTTCTTACGCCTGCGCAAGCGCTTTGAATATTTTGAAAAGTACTACCTTCGATTAGAAGCAACTATGCGCTATAAACTCGGCCATGAAGGTAAGACAAAATCAACGGATATTAGCCACCTTAAGGCTTTTAATACGGTGCAAAAAGAAGGGCGGCAGTATTTGATGCACGGTGTTTTGTTGATTGAGGGCAAGGTCTTTGACCAAGTATTTGAATCAGACGACGACAACTACCTCCATGCTTATTTAGCAGAAGAAGCGACTTACACCTATGGTCTGGGCATTTCTGAAGCAGAACAAAGGCTTGAGATCAAGAGTGTTCATAGGCTTAATAGCCGACACGCAAGGTTTGAATCCATCAGTCATTCACTGCATCAGCACATCGCTGAGCTATGCTTTGCGGAGCGGTCAGCATCAATGGGTTCAACGTTGTATTTGCGTTAATTGAATGTTGTCTAGAGATGTTTTGTATAAAAAATTTACACTGGCTAGTTGCGTCATTAATCGTTATTATCTTTTTTTTGAGTTAAATACGAGGAATAGCTCCAGATGATGGGTGGAATGAAAAAAAAGTTAGTAATTGTTGCAACTAGTGGGCTTGAGGAGCAAGCCAATTTACTGAAAGGGTTAATTTCGGCAAATGATGATGTTGAAGGTCAAACAGTTGGAACAAGAGATGGTGAGGTTGAAGTTGTCGTCTGGGATGATAAACATTTTGAGGCCAATAAAAACACCTTATCTTCAGAGCAAAATGTTTTCTTTGTTGGTACATCAAAGCGGGTTATGAGTGAAATTAATGCTTTAGAGTACTTTGAAAAATTTAGCAAGTTTGGTATTAAAATTTTTGAAAATGGGAATTTTGCAGCACTAATTGTAGAGAATCGAGATACCCCGAACGATGAGTATGAGCAGTTTTACAGTTACTGCGAAGAGAATCAAAAAAGGATAAAAGAGAAGCTTGAACTTCATTCTTCGGAAGAAAAGTTGAATGGAAAGGTGGCTCTTGCATCTACTTTGGGAGGGTCGCTGACTAAAGCTGTAGACTTGGCTTATGGTGCACGAAGCTTTGTAAAAGGTTTTTCTAATAAAAAGAAAGTCATAAATCAAAAGTACTTGGCAGGAGTTCAAGTGTTTTATTTTGGTCACATGCAAAGTTTTTTGGATAACTAGTAATGACACCTTTTCAAGAAGGTTATTCGTTTACCTCAAAATTTACTGGGACTCTTTATAGTGGGCTTCAGGCGCAGGGCTACATAACAAGCATTAACGATGAAATTCAAGCGTTGTCAGATAACTTAAATAGTTTTAAGGGGTTTAACACAGGTACGGCTCAATTAAAGGGGAATGCTGCAGAGTTCTGGCACGCAGGAACGCACAATATAAATTCAGCACTTGAAGGAAGCGATATACGCGCTACGGTACTTGAAAGTAATGGATTTGGTTCCGTCGATGTTCATACCTCAGATGGTCTTGACTTTGGCCTGAAGTATTATTCGAGCGGTGCGGATAGTGCAAATAGCCAAGCAGTAAGTTATTGGCAAGCTTATAACGAGTATATTGCTTCAATGAAAAGACAGGGCTTAGAGTATCCCACTATAAATGAGTATTTATCTGCCCGAAATGTACCTAGTAATGTCTTACTTAGCGACCCAATTTATTTAGAACAAATTAGGGTCATACCTGCTGATCAGCTTGAGAAAGCGAGAGAGGCTTTAGAAAAAAAGATTGCTAAGTTGATGGAAACAAGGCCAGACGAAGTTTTTCGTTATCAAGACACATTGGATAAATTAACCGATAGAATTGAAAATTCAGAGGGGATAGAGTCTATTCCCCTCTCAGAAGAAGAGGCAAAAAATCTCGCCTCACTTGCTAAAGAAGGTGCTTTTGACCCTGATGACTACGACTTGAATACCGAAGCACTTGTTGAGGCAAGGCATATTTTAGACCAGGCGTTACAAGCTGGCTTGACAGCTGCTTTGATTACGATGGTACTTAAAACGGCTCCGGAAATTTTCAAATCAATTGATATTCTGATTAAAGGAGGACAGATTGATAATGAAGATTTTAAGAGGCTTGGCTTTGCTGCGGCTACAGGTGCTTCAGAGGGCTTTCTTAGAGGATCTATTGCCGCATCTATTACTGCTGCAGGCCAGGCTGGACTGCTAGGGGAGGCGTTTAAAGCTGTTAAACCTGAAGTCATCGGTGCGCTAACAGTAATAACGCTGGAAACTATAAAGAATGCTTACCTTGTTGCAAATGGAAAAATGACCACGGGTGAAATGACGGATAATTTGGTTCGTTCAGTTTATGTTTCGTCTGGAGCATTAGTTTTGGGCGGAATAGGGCAAAGTCTTCTGCCAAGCCTTCCGTTAGTAGGTTATTTAATTGGCAGCTTTGTCGGAAGTGTTGTTGGCGGTTTTGCATATACGGCTTCCTACAAAACATATATCTCGCTGGCAATTGAAAACGGCTATACATATTTTGGTCTTGTTGATCAAAACTATGAGTTACCAAAAGAGGTTTTGGATAGTCTGGGCCTTGAATTGTTTAAATATGAAGAGTTTCTAGCTCAAAATTTTGAGGCATTTAAGTTTGAAACTATAAGTTTTGAAGCTACAGCCTATGCACCTACCACAATCGAAATGGTTACGGTTCGAAGAGGGGTGATAGGTGTTAACAGTATAGGCTACCGAGCATAAGCGATAAATAATGAAAGATTCTGAACAGATAGTCAAATTAGGCATCAATGCTATTGAGTTGATGTTAAATGGTGAGGTTGAGTGCGGCCAGTTTGATGCTGAAAAGTTTGCGCCAGAATTAGCATTGTCGAAAACAATTTATCAGTCCGTGAAGGATGGAAAGCAGGAATGCTTTGACATCAATGGAATTAACTCCGCCACAGCTTTTTCTATATGCTTAATTGCTGTGTTTTGTGAAGTTGATGTTGTGAGGATATTTAAAGCTGAATTTGATCACGCGTATTGGGTGAGGTTTACCGAAGTGGTTTCTTTGATAGCCGATCTTGATTTTTTCGGCAGTTATAGAGCTGATACCATTAATGAGTTTACGGCTCATCTGAATAAGTGAAAAGTTAGCCTGCTCTGCAATCGTTTTTTGTTTATTGTGAAATGAAGTGCAGAATCAAAAAAGCCCACCAGGGTAATAAGATATATTTATCCATGATACTGTTTTGAGTTAACCCCAGTTTTACATCTTTATTGTTTAGTAGCTGTTTTTTTGATAGTAGGCATCACATCAAGCATTTATGAAAATGTAAATCACTATTATTAAAAGGGCTTTCAACTAGAATGTTTCATCCTGAATTAAACCTAATCAACCTAACATTAGGTTAATGAGGTTCTAATTATTGCCTTTTTTGTCTTATTTTGCTAATGTGACGGCATTAGCAATTAACTCTTGGAAGGTTAAAATGTCTTTTCAGCCGAGCCATCGAAGCCTACTACCTCAGTTTGATCGCGAGATGTATTCAAAGTTTCCTCATAAAACGATTTTATCAGCCGTATTGAGTGTTGAGGAGAAAATAGGCGCACCAATAGCTTTGATTATGACCTCTGTTCTTGCGGCAATTTCTTTAGCCCTGCAAGGGCAAATTCGTGTTCAGCGCCCCAGCCCAGGGGTATCACCCTCGCATGTCGGGCTATACCAACTTGTGATTGCCGAGTCGGGTGAGCGTAAAAGTTCAGTCGATGAGTTGTTCTTAAAGCCGTTCAATACTTTTACTCAAGGGTATAAGAAAGAACTTACTAAACAACAAATTAAATATAAACTTAAAAA
>JACUUF010000273.1 GCA_014859465.1 Methyloprofundus sp. | reverse complement strand
CAAAGTCACACGACCAAATCCACGTGTTTTATTCGCGCCAATTGAGCGAACGAGACTTATACCGACTTTTAATACATAATCAATCACATCTTCATTTTGTAGTAGCTCACTCTGCTTTATAGCAAAGTCGTCTTGTGTTAAAGGTGGCATAAACTGAATTTCACCCAGCAACTTCATAGGAATCGTGACTTGTTGCCCCCGTAGCGATTTATCTTTTGCTGTGCCAGTTTGGGTATCAATAGCGGTGGAGTAAATTTCTCGAAACACGAGAGGTTTCAGTGATTCGCCTTCTTGAGATAACAACCAGGCCTGATCTTCTGGGTTTAAATTTGATACACGAATCATACCGGGCTGTATATCAAATCTCGTTTGTTCTTCTTGGCTGTTTAATGCACGTTGACCAAAAATTAAGTCGGTTAGCAGGTATTTTTGATCTGTATTAAATGGATAGTCGGCAAACCAACCTAGGCTTTCTGCTTGAAATACAGCATCACGTAGCAGGCCTTTGAAGGTTTTACCTGGCACATAGGGCAATCCTTGGGCATCGGTTTCTACTAAGGCATCTAAGTGGTTACCTGAACCACGACCCGTACCGATATGCCAATAGGTTTCAAAATCAGCGGTAATTTTTTTTGTGATCATGCCTGCGCTCCCAAAGTCTGTTGTTCTTTAACCATGCTGTGATAAGCCAATAAATCACTGAAAGGATTTGAATGGATTTCGGTTCCGTCTTTGTTTTTATGTTTTAAAAATAGCTGACCACTTTCAACGCCTAATTTTCTTAAATTATTTTGCCACTTTGCCCAGGCTTGCTTGCCATGCTCAGTTGATTCACTGACTTGTTGCCAACGCTCGTATAGCTCTTTCGCTCGGTCAATATCCGCATGCAACCAAGTCGCTAAATTCCGCAAGGTGGCAATGCCGAGTTTTTCATCGCTTTCGCCAAAACCGCCTGCCAGCGCTTTAAAATCAGACCATGCCACCAGGCCTGGTTGTGGCTGACCAACAAGTTGATAAGCCTTTAAAGTTAGAAGGTATGTGTTGTTATCATGCTTAGCTGTAAGCTCTTGCTCAACAGCCGTTGATGCATCCTCAAATAAACTATTAGTGACGTGATGGAAAGCCAGCGAAGAGGCAATCAAGCCTTTATTAGCACTGTGCTCTGCGCGAGCTTCACGAGACACTTTTTTAGCTTGTCCGCAGAGGTTTTCAGCTAGATGTGCGGCCATGTAGAAAGGTTGGTTTGATTTAACAAATGCAATCCCTGCACAGGCTGTTAGCTTGTCCATTGGATCTTCCATTTTGACCATTTTGTTAATTTTAGTCATTAAAGTTTGGGTTTCGGCTTCAAAGGTTTCAATAAAGACTTGGCAAAAATCAAATGCTAAATCGGCTCGACAGATTACACTCAGATCATCACCGCCTAAAATAATTGGACGCATAGGCAGAATCGGCTTATCTTGCCCACTCAAAGTTTGCTTATGGGGAAATAATACTTTTTCAGTCGCAACCTGCCCAGCTTTTTCAGTCGCAGCTTCAAGCCCAGTGGTAAAAGTGTTGTATGCAGCATAATAGTCTTCATCATTTTGGTTTTTTAATACTTCAAAAAACGAATGTAAAAACTGCCCCAAACCATTTCCGTCGGCGTGAATCATGCCAATGTAATGTTCACCGTCTTCAGCTGTACCCTTGTCACTAAATGGAAAAGGAATTTGCTTTTTGCAACCGTGCAAGTCTTGGTGTTCCATGCAAACCGGAAATACAAAGTTATCTTGATTGCTTGACCCTAAGAACTTAGTGTCTAAACCTTTAACGTCGACATGTTCGTTATTTTGTTTGTTTTTTAATTTTGCATTTTCTTTAGCAAACTCTCGTTTAGTAAACGATGGCCGGTCTAGCGTTTCTGCCCCACCTGCTGCGTGTTGATCATAGGCCACGACCCAATCGCCGGTTCTAGGGCTGCGTTCCATTAATGGCGTAGCGGCTGGTAAGCTATTGGCGGTTAAATTACGTTTTGACTTTTGTTTATCTATACCATTTACAACCGTATTTACTAAGGACTCACCCTCCCCTAATGAAGCCGTAAATTTTAGACTTGGTGCAAACTCAGCCATAAATAATGTCCACATTGCGGCGAATCTTTGCGCATGCTTTTGGGACTTGAGCACCGCAATAAATGCCCCACCTGCCGCGCGAGGGAAAGCAATTTGCTCGTCTGTTTTAGGCAAGCTTGATACCTTAGTCAAACCCAGTGCTTTGACGGCCTCATCTAACGGCTCTCTACATAGCTTATCTACCAGCTCACTCGCCGCAACCATATCTTTAAGTTTTGAGCCGGCAAAAATGTATTCTTGAATACTCACCGCTTCGAAATGGTAGGTAAACCATTGTGGATTTGACATACTGACCTCTATATTCTGTTTGAGTGAAGCTCGTTCTTGCGCCTGTTTAACCGTCAGACATTCGCATTTTTAAAAAAATATAGCCTAAACTAATTTGCCCGAGCATGGGAGTGTATAAAAATTTTACAAACCCCATCATTATTAGGCATAACACTTAACTTATAGCATTTAACAATACGCAATTAACCCCCTATTTCTTACCAAAAAAATGGATAACCTATCCAATAAATTTAAGCCTTAACGTTTTATTAAAACAACAATTAAGATGTTAATTAATGCCCAACATATTGAAAAAAAATAAAAAACCTTAGCTTAATAAGCATTTTTATATTTGTTCCATTAAGAACTTTTATTAACTTAAAAACTCGAGTTCGAGCCAATACGCATTTGCTGTAAGTTTAAAACGAAAAAGGGTATAAAGAATTTTTGTGGTAGTGCAATTATTACTTTTGATATCGTCTGTAATAAAACAGGGCGACGAGCGCCCTTTTAATCAAAATTATTGCTCTGGCTGCAAAGTTTGCGCTACGTGCTGTGCTGTTTGCGCGACTTCCAGTTTTGCCTTTTCTAACCATTGATCGGCTAATCCCTGCTGCCAATGGTGGTAAAAGCCCAGTGCAATAATGCTTGTTATGATGCTAATGGTTAATGCTTTAAACATACCCCCTCCTAATTAGCTAAACGCTGCTGTAGCTTGTCACGGGCTGAGTCCATGTCACTTTTTCCATCCGTTAAATTGTTTTTTTCACGCTCTTGTTTTACCCGGTTAAATTCGGCATATGGGTAATGCAAAAGCATATAAGCTCGATATCCGCTACTCTCTTGCATAATCTGTTGATTTTTTACAACATAGCCTGTGATGTTTGCACGATTTACGAGTTTATCAACCATGACCTCACTTCTACTTTTGTAGTCTCCAGTAGCGGCATCCTCTGAAGTGTAGGCCGTTTCAGACCCACTTATATCTTGGTCATAGATTTTTGCTAAATTGAATTCTGCTTGTAATCTTGCTTTATTCACGGCGTGTTGTAAGTCTTTTGAATGACCCGTTCCGGTTGCATAAAAGCCTGTATTGTCGGCCTCCATTGGTTTAACAAACCAGTCTGGTGCAATATCTAAACTTTGTTTGGCTTGCTTGGCCTGAATTTTTTGTTTTTCAGCTTCCCATTTATATTGTTGTTCAATCGGATTAGTTGAGCAGGCCACTAAACCCATAGCAAAGCTGGCCACTAAAGCGGTTTTTACAATTGTTAATTTCATGGTTACAACTCCTTTTATTACGCCTATTTGGCCCTATTAGTTTTACAAATTTGATCACCTAAAGGTGATTTCAAAAAGTTGTGAAAATTTTCTTAATGATTCGATTTAGTCTCGTGCTTGTGGGTATTTAATTTGTTTGATGTATTTCCCCAAAAAATGAAGACCTTGGTTGGAGTGTTGAACTATTTTTGTTTTAGTTGGATGTAATTTGAGCCCTAGTTGTTTGAGCTTTAGTGCCGCAAACTTTTTAGCTTGATGCGCTTGTTCCTTAGTATTCGTGAGTAAAACAAAATCATCGGCATAACGAACAAACGGTATATTTTCTTGCTGGAGTGCTTGGTCGAACTGATGTAAATATAGATTGGTTAAAAAAGGTGAAATAACCGAACCTTGAGATAAACCACGACGCGCGCCAAATAAACTTTTATGATGTGGACCTTCAACTAACCAAAGGTCAATCAGGCTTCGGATTTTTTTATCGGGTATTTGACGCTTAACTTGTTTACGCAAGTCATCATGCGGAATAG
>JACUUF010000272.1 GCA_014859465.1 Methyloprofundus sp. | reverse complement strand
CGAAATGTCGTAACTTCAATTATATTGAAAATCACAGATTTCACCCACTACCAACTCGTGAAGCAAGCCCACGACTTTTCCCATGCAGTTTAGCTTGCCATAGACACTTACGTTTAGACAGGCTATGATCAACAAAATACATTAAGGAGAATCTTATGCCTGGCACACTCGCAGCAATCATTATTACCACCTTATTTTTCAAGTCAGCATCAGGTGCAGGAAAAAATCCCATACACATGGCTTTTACTGGTTTTCTAGTATTTTTTATCCCCGCTCTGCTTTGGACTTTCTTTATCACACCAGGCTTTAAAGATACACTGGCGCACGACCCAAGCAATACCATCATTAGACTAACCGCTAACTACGCCTATGTGGTAATTGGCTCAGCATGCTCTACTTGGGCTTGGTTTAAAATTTTCAAAGCAAATAGCGAAGATAATTAATCTCTGATCAATACGGGTTTACGAATTTTCTTATTAAATCACCCTGCATAGTTTGCAGAAAAATTAGCCCATCGGCAGTAATACAGACTTTTTTAGCCTGCTAATGCAAATAATCACCAGACAGACCAACTAAAACTATTAGGTTCTGCCATATTTATCATCAAAGCGAACAATATCATCTTCACCCAAATAACTGCCTGACTGCACTTCCACCATTTCTAAAGGAATAACACCCGGATTTTCTAAGCAATGCACAACTCCCAAAGGAATATAAGTAGATTCATTCTCTGATAACAGCATGGTTTGATCACCTTTAGTTACTAAAGCCGTGCCTTTAACCACCACCCAATGTTCAGCGCGATGATGATGTTTTTGTACCGACAATTTAGCGCCTGGTTTAACAACAATACGCTTGGTTTTATGCCGCTCGCCATTATCAACCGAATCGTAATGCCCCCAAGGGCGATAGACCTTACGATGTAAATCTGCTTCGCAACGTTGTTGCTTCTTTAAAGCAGCAACAATAGCCTTAACTTCCTGCACTCTGTCTTTCGGAGCGACCATCACAGCGTCATCTGTTTCTACAATGACAAGATCTTTGGCCCCAATAACTGCAACGAGTTTATTTTCTGAATGAATAAAAGAGTTTTCTGTATCTAAGGCTAAAACATCCCCAGACAAAGCATTGCCCCGGGAATCTTTAGTTCTTACATCCCAAAGTGCCGACCATGAACCGACATCATTCCAATTAGCATCCAATGGAATGACCACGGCTTTATCCGTTTGTTCCATCACTGCATAATCAATAGAGTCTGACGGACATTGTGCAAATAGCTGTTTATCTAAACGCACAAAATCAACATCGACTTTAGCAGCCGAAAAAGCTGCCCGACAAGCGGTTAACATGTCAGGTGCGAAGCTTTCTAATTCTTCTAAATAGCGCCCTGCTTTAAAAGCAAACATACCGCTATTCCAGTAATATTCACCGCTATCAACGTAAGCCTGAGCGACTACAGCATTGGGCTTTTCAATAAATTCAGCCACTTTAAAAGCATCAGCTATTTTTTCATCAGAACGCCTAATATATCCATACCCCGTTTCTGCAGCGGTTGGCACAATACCAAAAGTAACCAGAAACCCTTGTTGCGCTAACTGTCCTGCTTTCATCACCGCCGCTTGAAACGCGGGTACATTTTCTATCACATGATCAGCAGGGAGTACCAATAAAATATCCTCAGGATTTTTTGCCGCTAAAGCAGCCATGGTGACTGCAGGCGCGGTGTTTTTACCTATGGGCTCCAATATAATACATTCGGGATGAACATCAATTTCCCATAATTGCTCAGCCATCATAAAACGATGCTCTTCATTACAAACGGCAATGGGAGCCTGCAAGTCCTCTATACCTTTTAATCTAAGTACGGTTTCCTGCACCATGGTTTTATCTGAAACCAACGGTAAAAACTGCTTGGGATAAATGCCTCGTGATAAAGGCCATAATCGAGTGCCAGATCCACCAGAGAGTATTACAGGTATCATGCTATTCCTTTCTTCGTTTTTATAATTAGAAACAATCTATTAAATAATATAAATATTCACATTAAATAAGAACATTAGTTAATGCCCTTCAATGCCATATTTAGAAAACAGAGTATACAGTGTCGGCCGTGTTACCCCCAAAAGCTTAGCTGCATTTGAAACATTATTATCGGCATGAGCTAAGGCTCTTTTAATTGCAATAGTCTCTGCATGCTCGCGAACTAACTTCAAATTCAAGGGTAAGGATGTATCCTCATCCGTTATAGCTTGTAACGCTAAGTCTTCTAAACCAACATAAACATCATCAGCCATGACCACCGCGCGCTTAATTTTATTCTCTAATTGACGAATATTCCCAGGCCATGAATAAGCCTCTATGGCATGCTGTGCTTCTGTAGTAAAACCTTTAATATCTCGCTTCTCTTGCTCGCTATAGCGATGTAAAAAAGCCTTAGCAATAACAATGGCATCGCCATCTCGCTCCCTTAATGCCGGAATATTAACTACCATTTCACTGACTCGGTAATACAAATCTTCTCTAAAGCTACCCGCATCGATTAAATCTTGTATGTTTTTATGCGTTGCACAAATAATACGCACATCAACAGGTATTTCACCCCGCCCGCCCAAACGCTCAATGACACGCTCCTGAATAAAGCGCAATAATTTAGCTTGCAAAGAAAAGGGTAAATCACCTATTTCATCAAGGAAAAAAGTTCCACCTTGCGCATATTCAATTTTCCCAATTGTTTGCTTGGCAGCCCCAGTAAAAGCGCCTTTTTCATAACCAAATAATTCACTTTCCAATAAAGTCTCAGGGATTGCAGCACAGTTAACCGCAACAAAAGGCTTTCCTGCTCTAGGACTTAATTCATGAATGGCACGCGCGAGTACCTCCTTCCCGGTACCGCTTTCGCCTAATAATAAAGTAGTAATTGAGCTGGGGGCAATTTTCTCAATCATGCGAGAAAGTTTTTGCATTTTCTCGCTGACAGCAATAATTCCCGACAAAGGCTCACTTGTTTGCTGTTGTAATTTAATATTTTCCTGCTCTAAACGATTTAATTGAAATGCGCGTGTGACAATTAAATTTAAAACATCGATATCGGCGGGTTTTTGGTAAAAATCATAAGCCCCCATTGCCACTGCTTGTATAGCGTTATCGCGCTCATCATTTCCCGTCATGACAATCACTTTTGTTTTCGGAGCTAGCTCTAAAATTTCTTTTAGCGCTGCCAAACCCTCACTTGCATTAGCAGGATCAGGTGGCAATCCCAAATCTAAAGTCACAACGCTGGGCGCGTATCGCCTTAAAGCATCAATAGCAGAGGCTCTATCGCCAGCAATCACCACTTGGTAAGCAGGAAAACTCCACTTAAATTGCTTCTGTAAACCAAGATCATCTTCTACCACTAATAATACTTGTTTATCGCCCATCATGTACTCCACTGATCTACTTGAATAACACGTGGCAATTCAATGCTGAATACCGTGCCCACGCCCACTTCACTACGAACCGAAATATTCCCTCCTTGACTATGAATATATTCACGCGCCTCATACACCCCTATGCCCATACCAGCATTACCTTTCGTGGTATCAAACGGTCTGAACAAGCGCTCGGCAATAAATCTTTGTTCCATGCCGCACCCCGTATCAATAATATCAATGAAAACATTATCTTGATCACAATCTAAACGAATTCTGACCGTTCCATCATCAGGCGTTGCATCTTGAGCATTTTGTACTAAATGACCTAGTATCGCGACCAATTGCTCTTTTTCAGCCAAGACCAAACATTCATGTACGACACAATCAATTTTCACCGCAGGTTTATTACCCGCCTGCTGCAAGACGACATCAGAAAGTACATCAAATAACTTAATAACGCTTTTAATCTCGCTCTTAAGCTCCCCTTTTTTTTAATTGAGCCAACAAGCGCTCAATCTTATTGACAACATTTTCCAAAGTATCAATAGCATCATCAATAAACTCAGGATTATGTTTATGCTGCTCAGCATTACGTACAATCATAGACACTTGAGCCACTAGATTTTTTAAATCATGCACTAAAAAAGCAGAAAAACGACTATAAGCTTCAAACTGCCTTGCCCTAGATAAATCATCAGTAACATTGCTCAATGCCAAAGCATTAGCCAATTGCATACCTACCGTTTTTAATAAATCATGATCCTCATAATTCAACTGACGCATGAC
>JACUUF010000271.1 GCA_014859465.1 Methyloprofundus sp. | reverse complement strand
GCGTTGAAGAGCTGGCTATTCTACCGCTTCCACTGAATAGGTCAAGTGTTTATTTGATAAATTTGGAGATTCACACCCCCCATGTTGCACTAGCGCCCAATGAAAACATATCCCATACACTCAAGGTTTACACAAATAAAAGCTCTGCTTTATATGGCCTATTTTTTTATTGGCATTTATGCAGCCCCAAGCAACCCAAGCTTATGATCTTTTTTACATTGCCTTGAGTATAAATCTTCTACTAGAGACTCAAAAGCTTGGCTCTTCTGGATTTCGCGAAAGTAGCCACAACACATAACATTAAACATATCCGAATAAACGCCGACCTTCAATATCAAGCCCAATATGCGTAAAATGAATACGCTATCGGCTAAAATGCTCATAAACCATTTGTCACGAAGGAAGCTCATTTGGCATGATTCGCCAAGTAATCGCTCCTTTTAACCCATATAAATGAGCTAAAAACAGTCCAGCTTCAGATTGCTAGCCTGCTCGACCCATTAATTTAGCTCAGTTTCTGCTTGGCTTTTACTTAAAGCCAATAACCGCCATTCATTTACAGCTACCAAGGCAATAAGTCACTGTTAGCATGCCAAAATGAACCCGTATTATTAATATTTAATTCATCCATCCGAATCAATATACCTTTTCCAGATTCATCGACATCAATTAAACCATTGTGGCCGGTCATATCAGTACGC
Source organism: Methyloprofundus sp. (assembly GCA_014859465.1). Taxonomy (GTDB): domain Bacteria; phylum Pseudomonadota; class Gammaproteobacteria; order Methylococcales; family Methylomonadaceae; genus Methyloprofundus. The sequence goes on along the minus strand of JACUUF010000271.1, from coordinate 3,508 downwards.
ACCCAACCAGGATGCAAAACACCCACAGCAATACCGCGCGGCTTTAAGTCGATAGCTAATGACTTCCCTACTGCATTAACAGCGGCTTTCGACATACGATAACCATAGCTACCGCCTGAATCATTATCAGCCACTGAACCCATGCGACTGCTAATAATACCGATCTTGCTGCCCTCGCCTAAATTGTCGAGCAAAGCCTGTACCGTCAACAACGGACCAAGGCTATTCACCTCAAACATCCGCTTGCAGCTAGCAATGGCACGATCATCAAAAACCTCCATGGCAATGCCGTCAGCAATACCGGCATTATTAATCAGCCAATCAATGCGACAACCAGCCAATTTAGCGCCCAAACTAGCAAGACTTTTAAGATCGCTCACCTCAACATTCTCAATAACTTCCACACCCAAAGCACTCAATGCTGACGAACTCTGGCGGCAAGTAGCGATAACATTAAAACCACGCTGTTTTAATTGTCTACATAGCTCAAGCCCAATCCCACGATTGCTACCTGTCACTAATGCGCTTTTTGACATATTCTCCCCCTGTGCTTTTTAATATTTTTTTCTTTAACATGAATAAACAAACAACAATCCACCCTACTTCATTAATTCATTATAGATCTATAACGCCTTAACTTAATAGCTGTAACGCTAATCGAAAAATACAGCAAAACAGGTTGCACTCCGCCTTGAAAACTATCCCCATACCCCCCAAATTAGTTAGTAGTAACACAATTTAGAGGCAACTTATGAACCCAGAAAAACTTACCAACAAATTCAAAAGCGCACTTAATGATGCGCAGAGCTTAGCGCTAGCAAAAGATCATCAGTTTATCGAAAGTACGCATGTTCTTTTAGCAATGCTTGATCAGCAAGGCGGCAGCATTAAGCCTTTATTAGCTCAGGCAGGTGCAAATACGCAGCAATTAACGAATGCACTGAAAAAATCACTGGATACCATGCCTTCGGTTTCAGGGGTGGGCGGTGATGTGCAAATCTCGAATGACTTAGCAAAACTGCTTAACCTGACTGAAAAGTTAGCACAAAAACGTAATGATAGCTTCGTCTCTAGCGAGCTATTTTTATTGGCTGCGTGCGAAAGCAAGGGTCAACTGACCACAATTTTACAGAAAGCGGGCGCAAACCAGCAAGCCATTGATAAAGCAATTAACGACATCCGAGGAGGCGAAAACGTGCACGATGAAAATGCAGAGGACCAACGTAATGCACTGAAAAAATACACGATTGATATGACTGAGCGTGCCGAACAAGGCAAGCTAGATCCTGTTATCGGCCGTGATGATGAGATTCGTCGCACCATTCAAGTCTTGCAGCGCCGCACCAAAAACAATCCGGTATTAATTGGCGAGCCGGGAGTAGGTAAAACTGCCATTGTCGAAGGTTTGGCCCAGCGCATTATCAATGGTGAAGTTCCTGACGGCATCAAAGGCAAGCGTCTTTTAGCGCTCGATATGGCGGGACTTATAGCCGGAGCAAAATTCCGCGGCGAATTTGAAGAACGCTTAAAAGCAGTACTCAATGATTTAGCCAAACAAGAAGGTCAGGTCATTCTGTTTATTGATGAATTACATACTATGGTCGGTGCCGGAAAAGCGGAAGGTGCAATGGACGCCGGAAATATGCTTAAACCTGCATTGGCTCGTGGCGAACTACATTGCGTTGGTGCAACGACACTGGATGAATACCGCCAATATATAGAAAAAGATGCGGCATTAGAGCGGCGCTTTCAAAAAGTTTTAGTCGATGAACCTTCAGTTGAAGATACTATCGCTATTTTACGCGGTTTAAAAGAGCGCTACGAAGTACATCACGGCGTTGACATTACTGATCCCGCGATTATTGCCGCAGCACAATTATCATATCGTTATATTGCTGATCGCCAATTACCCGATAAAGCCATTGATTTGATTGATGAGGCTGCCAGCCGCATTCGTATGGAGTTAGATTCAAAACCTGAAGTCATGGATAAGCTCGAGCGCCGCCTAATTCAGTTAAAAATTGAACGCGAAGCGATGAAAAAAGATTCCGATGAAGCGTCTAAAAAACGTCTAACTATTCTGGAAGATCAAATTCATGAATTAGGCAAAGAACTTTCCGATTTAGAAGAAATTTGGAAGGCGGAAAAAGCCGCAGTACAAGGCTCAGCCAATATCAAAGAAAAACTGGAACAGGTACGTGTTGAATTAGAAACAGCCAGACGTAACAGTGATTTAACGCGCATGTCTGAATTGCAATATGGCACTATTCCAGAGTTAGAACACCAGCTTGATTTGGCCTCTCAAGCAGAAATGCAAGAAATGACCTTATTACGCAATAAAGTTACCGAAGAGGAAATCGCTGAAGTTGTCTCTAAATGGACAGGCATTCCCGTCTCTAAAATGCTGGAAGGTGAGCGTGATAAACTGTTAAACATGGAACAAGCACTGGCAGATCGTGTTATTGGTCAAACTGAAGCACTGAAAGCGGTCAGCGATGCTGTGCGTCGTTCGCGTGCCGGCTTATCAGATCCCAGTCGCCCCAATGGTTCCTTCTTATTTTTAGGACCAACTGGCGTTGGTAAGACTGAACTCTGCAAGGCCTTAGCCAACTTCTTATTCGATACCGATGATGCGATGGTGCGTATTGATATGTCTGAATTTATGGAAAAACATTCAGTCGCACGCTTAGTTGGCGCACCTCCTGGATATGTTGGTTATGAGGAAGGCGGGTATTTAACAGAAGCTGTGCGTCGTCGTCCTTATTCGGTTATTTTATTGGATGAAATCGAGAAAGCGCATCCCGACGTCTTTAATATTTTGTTACAAGTGCTCGATGATGGTCGCTTAACCGATGGACAAGGTCGTACCGTTGATTTTCGTAATACGGTTATTATTATGACCTCTAACTTAGGCTCTGATCTTATTCAGGAGCTATCTGGAGAAGAGAACTATGAAGTTATGAAACAAGCCGTCATGGAGGTTGTGGGGCGACATTTTCGACCTGAGTTTATTAACCGTATTGATGAAGCCGTGGTATTCCATCCTTTAGCAGCGGCACATATTCGCTCGATTGCGAAAATACAGATTGAATATTTACGTACGCGTTTATTGGATAGATACATACAATTAACCATCACTGATGCCGCCTTAGATAAAATCGGCGAAGCAGGATTTGATCCTGTGTATGGTGCCAGACCACTTAAACGCGCAATCCAGCAACAACTCGAAAATCCACTTGCGCAAGATATCTTAAGCGGTAAATTTGCCGCAGAAGATACTATTAATGTCGATGTGCAAGAGGGTATTCTTAGCTTTAGAAAAAGTTAAATGCACATTTAATAAACCCGATTATTAAGCTATATAGCACTGCCAGTCCTGAAAAAACGGGCAGTGCTTGGGATAGAAATATTATTTAATTTTTAGTACTAAAAAGCGTGCACGAAATAAACAAGAATGGTAGTGGGTTAAATCTGTAATCATGTGTAAATATTGAGTCCAAATTCGACT
>JACUUF010000047.1 GCA_014859465.1 Methyloprofundus sp. | reverse complement strand
CATGACCTTGGTAACTACCTCAAACTGCTGGAAAGTGAGCGCGGTGAAATCATTGCACTCAAGCGTGACTTACTGATCCCTGTGACCGGCTTTTTTCGTGATCCAGAAACCTTTGAAATCGCCACTGAAACAGCGATTAAACCTATTATTGCAGAGCATCATAATGAGGCGCCGCCAATCCGCGTCTGGGTCGCAGGTACTGCCACCGGTGAAGAAGCGTACACCGTGGCAATGTTGTTTGCCGAGGCATTTGATCGCCTGCAACGCTGGCCACAGCTTAAGATTTTTGCCACCGATGTTGAACAACAATATATCGACTTTGCCAGTGCTGGTGTTTATAACGAAGCCATTGCCAATGAAGTTTCACCTGAGCGTCTCGAGCGTTTCTTTACCCGTCGCGGCAATCAATACATCGTTAAAAATGAAATTCGGCAAAATGTGGTGTTCGCGCGGCACAATTTGCTAGAAGATCCCCCTTTTACCCGGATGGACATGGTGACCTGCCGCAATGTGCTGATTTATTTTGCTACCCCAGCACAAGAAAAAGCCCTACTCCGTTTTCAATATGCACTGGCACGAAGCGGCTATTTATTGCTCGGCTCTAGCGAATCACTCGGCACCTTACACAAAGATTTCAGTGTTACTAATGCTAAACACAAAATTTATCGAGTACTTCGGCCTGTCAGCTTGCCGCTGAGCTTCAACAGCAGCGGAGCAAAATTAGAAGCACATGGGCGTGTCAGCCGGCTTAATCGTCCACCCTTGTTTAATTCAGAAACCAGCCTGATCGATGCTGGCGAAGCGATGCTAATGCAGAGTTACACGCCACCGGCATTGCTGATTAACGAACAACGTGAGCTGATTCACGTCTATGGCGATGCCCAACGCTATATGCAGATTCCGCAAGGCAATATGAGTCTGGATATTTCTAAACTGCTGGTGAGCAAGCTGGCGCCGGTGGGTGTCGCACTGCTACATAAAGTCGCCAAAGAAAAAACCGAACTGCGTTCTGATATTCAATTTGTAGCGCCACGCAATGGCCAGGACGAACAGGTGCGAGTGGTCGTACGTCCTGTGCCATCTAGTTCAGAAGCAGAAAACTACTTTTTGATGTCCTTTGAGTTGCAAGCTACTGCCGTGACTAGCTTATCGGAAAGTAAAGAAATTGATCTAAGCGACATTACCGGTGAGCGTATTCAGTCGCTGGAGCGCGATTTATCAGCTACGCGAGACAGCCTACAAGCTACGATTGAAGAGCTGGAAACGTCAAATGAAGAATTACAGGCGACCAATGAAGAGCTGATGGCTTCCAATGAGGAGCTGCAAAGTACCAATGAAGAATTGCAGTCGGTTAATGAAGAGCTGTACACGGTCAATTCGGAAAATCAGGAAAAAATCGACATTCTCAATCGTCTGAATTTCGACTTAGACACCATGACCCGTGCTGCCCTGATTCCTACCATTTTTGTCGATGCTAGTCTCAAGCTGACGCGCTTCACTACTGAAGCCAGTAGCATTTTCCATATACGTGAAGGTGACATTGGCCGATCTATTGCCGACTTTACCCATGAAATGGAATACCCAGAATTTATTGCAGATATTCAGCGTGTAATTAAAGAGGGCCGTGCACATGAGCGTGAATTAAAAACCCAGGATAACCGCTGGTTTATTCTGCGTGCTCTTCCCTACAACGAACAATCACTAGGCAATAACGGTGCGGTACTGACTTTCTTTGAAATCACTTTACTCAAAGACGTACAGAGATTGCAGGCCATTTTGGATTCTCTGCCTGAGCATATCGCTGTGCTCGACCCTAAAGGCGTTATTTTAATGGTGAATAAAGCGTGGCGTAATTTTGCCGAAGAAAATGGCGATCGGGGCTTAGTCCATACCGGACCAGGTACCAATTATTTACAAATATGTCGTCAGAATGAGCCTAATACGCCAGGTGAGCAAGATGGCATTAAAGCCGCTCAAGGCATACTCGACGTGCTGCATGATCAGTTGGCAGACTTCAGTATGACCTATCCCTGCCATTCCCCTACAGAGAAACGCTGGTTCTTGATGCATGTAGCGCCTATCGAATATCTTGGTGGCGGAGTCGTTATCAGTCACGTCAACATTAGCAGTTGGATGCAACACTATGCAGCGTAAGCCACCGATTGATTCAGCTAAAATAGACTTAGCTGAAAACCTTGACCTAGAAGAAAATTTTAAACAAAAAGCCCTCACAGCACTGCGTAACGGCGATTTTGATTTTGCGCTCAAAGCAATTCAAAGCGGTGATAGTAATATCGAAGCAATGGTAGAAGACCTCAAAATCTACCAAGCCGAGTTAGAAGTGCAGAATAAAGAGCTACGCCATAGCCAACTGCTAACTGAACAAGCCATGCGTCGCTTTAGCAATCTGTTTGACTCGCTGCCTGTTGCCGCTCTGATGATAGATGCAATGGGCGTGGTCAAAGAAAGTAACGAAATCGCGGGCACTTTTTTCCAACTCAACCATCATCATCTGCAAGCGCAATTCTTTCCTCGCATGCTCAAAAAATCCGAGCATGGTCGCTTCCGCCGCTTGATTGAGCAAACTAAAGATAGCGGTCAGGGTGTGATGTTTAACGTCGGGTTTGAGTCGCACAATGCGCCTGTGTTCATCGGTGATATTTATGCATCACTACTGCCGAACACTCCTGAGCATGAACCGCGTTTTATCCTGACCATTGTCGATCAAACCGAAAGCGTAGCCCAACGGCGCGCGCTTGAGGCCAGCCGCAAACATTTTATGGCTTATTTTGATTCTGCCCCGATGGGCATGGCCGCCACCAGCCCAGAAAAAGGCTGGATTGAAGTGAATGACAAACTGTGTTCAATGCTGGGCTATAGCGAATCAGAATTGCGTTGCCTCACTTGGCTAGAGCTGACCCACCCGGATGATGTGACTGCGGATGTGAGCGAGTTTAATCAAATTCTGCGTGGTGAGATCGACAGCTATAAAATGGATAAACGCTTTATCTGTAAAGATGGCAGTATCTTAGACGCACACATGGCGGTGTGTTGCGTGCGCCGTCACGATGGCAGTGTGGATTATTGTGTGGCGATTGTTGAAGATATACGCGAGAGAAAACGGGCACAAACAGCCATTGAACAACGCGACATTGCGCTTAAACATCAGGCATTTATTCTGAATGAGCGGGTCAAAGAACTGCAAACCATTTATGCTATTTCTAAACTGACGCAACAGCCGACGGATCTGGATAGTTTTTTACAGCAAGTAATCGCGTTAATCCCAGCTGGCATGCAATTTACCAATGACGTTGTTGTGCAATTATCACTCTATGAGCGCACCTATCCTGAAGTTCTAATTAACAAAATGCTTGCCTCACTCACCAGTGATATTGCAGTTAATGGTGAGGTATGCGGCCGATTAGAAGTTGGCTATAGTCGCGCTCATGATGCGATCGACATTGGTCCTTTTATTCAGCAAGAACAAGCGTTTGTTGATGGCGTGGCAGAACTCATCGGCAGATTTAAAGAACGCATCCTTAATGAAGCCGAGCATGCCATCACTGCCAAACGCCATGCGGGATTGCTGGCACTGACCACGCACGCCCCCACGCTCAATGATGATGCACTGCTTGATTTTGCTATTGGCCAAGCGCAAACCTTGACAAATAGCCAAGTGTCTTCTATCTATTTGATTGACCATGCTCAGTGCCGCATTCAGTTGTGCGCATGTTCTGCAAACCGCCTGGACAATAGCCAGCAAGCTGATGTGGCGCTATGCGACACGCAACAGCATAATCTCAATCAAGCAGGCCTGTGGTCGGCCAGTGTCAATGGCAAATGTACCATCGTTAATAACACGCAAGCTGAAGATGCAAACCTGAACTACACCATCTGTGATGCCAATTTAACACGCTATATCACAGTGCCGGTGATGATCGACGATAAAGTCGTCATGTTGTTCTGCGTGGCTAATAAAGTGAGAGACTATGATGCCGGTGATGTCGCGTTAGTAGAAATGCTGGCGAACAACACTTGGGTGCTGTTGCAAGGCAACCGCTCTCATCGTAAATTAGCCATTGATGCGAGTGTGTTTCGTATGAGCCGTGAGGCCGTGATGGTGACCGATACGCATCTAAAGATTATTTCAGTCAATCCTGCATTTAGCGAAATCAGTGGCTATTCGCCAGAAGAAGCCTTGGGTCAAACACCAGAATTACTCAAATCTGGACAGCATCCACCTGAGTTCTATACAGAGATGTGGCAATACATCGCTAACAATGGCCACTGGCAGGGTGAGATTTGGAACCGCCGCAAAAATGGTGAAATTTATCCGCAATGGCTAGGTATCAGCGCAGTTCGCGATGGTACTGGCAATGTCACTGAATACATTGCTATTTTTATGGATATCACTGAGCAGGTTCAGTCGAGAGAGAAAATTCATCATCTCTCCCACCATGATCCACTGACCGATTTACCTAACAGAACCTTACTGCGTGATCGCTGTGAACAGGCCATGGCCTTTGCCGACCGAGCACAAGGCATGATCGCGTTGCTGTATATGGATTTAGACCATTTTAAAAACATCAACGACAGTCTTGGTCACCCGCTGGGAGACAAGCTATTAATTCAAACAGGCATCAGGTTACGCCAATGTGTACGCGATACCGATACTGTGAGCCGGGTTGGTGGTGATGAATTTATTGTGTTGCTGAACAATATACATAGCTATGAGAGCGTGGCGGAGATCTCTGAAAAGATGCTAAGTGCCATTGCGCAACCATTTGAGATTGATGATAAATCGTTGAATATTGGCTGTAGCATCGGTATCTGCGTGTATCCAGAAGATGGTGCAGATTTTGACCAGCTATTGAAACATGCAGATATTTCTTTGTATCAGGCCAAGAGCATGGGGCGCAATTGCTATAAATTTTATACCGATGAAATCAATCAGCGCGTCATAAGGCGAGTTACCCTAGAATCTGAGCTACGCCAAGCAATCAGTCGCAAACAGATTTATCTGGATTATCAACCTCAATTCGATCTTAAAAGCGGACGTATCATCGGGGCAGAAGCACTGATGCGCTGGCACCACCCAGAGCTGGGCTTAGTCACGCCTGTCGAGTTTATTCCTGTGGCAGAAGAGAGCGGACTGATAGTCGAACTGGGCCACTATGCCATGCAGCAGGCTTGTCATCAAGCCAAGCAATGGGTGGACGCTGGACATGCTATCCGCATTGCCGTCAATGTTTCTTACGCCCAATTCGGGCGCAATAACGTATCACAATTAGTGCTGGATACACTGCAAGACAGCCAGTTAGCACCGCATCATCTTGAGTTGGAGATTACCGAATCCATTTTGATTTCTGATACCGAACAGGTCTTGGCAGAGATACGGCAACTTAGAGACCTAGGTATTTTATTTAGCATTGATGATTTTGGCACGGGTTATTCCAGCCTGAGTTATTTAAAACGCTTTGCTGTGGGTAAGCTAAAAATCGATAAATCATTTATTGACGATGTACCGGGCGACCCAGATGATGAAGCGATTGTCGCTGCGATTGTCAATTTAGCCCACAGCCTGCAAATCGAATGCATTGCCGAAGGAGTTGAAACACAAGCACAGGCAGATTATTTACAGCAACTGGGTTGCGATCAAATTCAGGGTTACCTGTTAGGCAAACCGATGACACCAGCCTTATTTAAAGAAAAATTAGCCTTGCATAACCCACTGGAGTAATGACGGTGTTTTTTAATACTGCGCTGTTAAGTTTGAGACAAGCACGCTTATGCAATTGCAATGATCTCAATAACCAAGTAAACATAGATGTATAAACAAGAGAATAAGACATGATTCCTGAACTTGCCAAGTTATTAGAAGTGTGTGTAGACCAGCTCAACGATGCCATTGTGATCACCGAAGCTGAACCGTTTAATCTGCCTGGGCCACGCATTTTATGGGCGAACAAAGTGTTTTATGACATGACGGGGTACGCGCAGGAAGAAATCATCGGCCAAACACCACGTATCCTGCAAGGTCCGCTCACCGACCGTGCCACTTTAGACAAAATTCGCGCTGCACTGGAAGCTTGGCAACCGGTTCGTGCAGAAATTCTGAACTACCGCAAAGATGGCTCTGTCTATTGGAATGAGTTTCAAATTGCACCGATTGCCAATGATAAAGGCTGGTTTACCCACTGGGTTTCTATCCAGCGGGATGTCACTGAACGCAAAGCCATAGAAGCCGAACTGCAACAGCTAGCATTCTATGACACGCTCACCGGCCTGCCAAACCGGCGCTTGATGGAAGATCGCTTGCAGCAAACGATGGCAGCCAGTAAACGTAATCAAAATTATGCTGCCGTGATGTTTTTAGATTTAGATAATTTCAAATCACTTAATGATACGCATGGTCATGCGCCAGGTGATTTACTACTGATCGAAGTAGCTCATCGGCTCAAAGCCTGCGTTCGCGAAGTCGATACCGTTGCCCGCTTTGCCGGTGATGAATTTGTAGTGCTGCTTTCTGAATTAGGCGAGCAGCATGACATCGCGCACACCCGAGCCGGTGTCATTGCAGAAAAAATTCGAACTAAACTCGCACAACCTTACGTGCTCAACATTGCTACAGAAGCTACGCAAGATACGATCACCCACATCTGCACATCAAGCATTGGCTTGGTAACCTTTATCAACCATGAGGCAAGCGTCAACGACCTGATGAAATGGGCAGACGCTGCTATGTATCGAGCCAAAGCAGCGGGTAGAAATCAAATTTGTATTGAACAGTGCAATACCCTGTGTGAGTAAAGTAGATACAGATCTGATGAATTATTGCCTATAAGTTCTAGTCAGTATGATCTTGCCTTGTATAAAGGGGTCAGTGCCATTTTAAAGGCAATATAAATATAATCGCCCGTTTATTTTTCAACCCCTAAAAATGGCTCCGCCCCCTTCTCTTTACTCCCATTGCTACTCTACCTTTGCATTTTGACGACCAAATCACATTTTATTTGTATTGAATCGAAACTATATTGTATACTGATTTCGCTGGAATAATCAGGCGGCATGCCTTCGGTGCTTGCTTTTCTGATCATTTTTGTATTGTGCAATCTTCTAGGAGTGTGTTATGAAATTTCCAACTGTATTTAATTATTTATTATTTAGTAGTCTTGTTGTCGTTCCGGTTTCTGCAACAGAAAATCCAGGTTATCTGCAATTGAAAGCAGTGGAATATGAGGTCAATTCTGATGCGAACCATAAAAAACTGGAATTAGAGATCAAAACTCAGGCCAACATACCTGTAGATGGAAAATCAGGGGCTTTTGGCTATGCTGCCTTAACGGATGGCGGCAATAATGTGTTGGTTGCGGTAACTCATTTACCTATTGATGACAGTTCGTTTGAAAAACTACCCAGTGGTTTTCATACGCATGTGTTGGACTTAATGGCACCAAGTGCAGCCTGTGCACAAGCAAATTTTGAAGTGGATTTAACGAACTCAGCGAAAAACCATGGGTTTGATGCAGACTATGCCTGGCAAGTGAAAAAGAATAAATTGACCGTTAAAGACATACCCGTAACGGATCTGGGGGATGCCGGGGTTGAAGCGGTAGTATCTTTTGTTCTACATCCCATTTTGGATAAAAACAATAATCCGACTAACCTCTGTGTCCATGTAATTGATCAACAATAAGTAACCTGAGTTCGGGATAAGAAAATCCCTTTAATATCTAGTTGTTACAGTTATATTTATGTATTTTTGTCTAAAAATACAAATAATCTTGGATTTTTAAGTCGCCTTTTAAGGGGGTATCTGCATGATTTGGCTAGGAAAATCATGGAAATATAAAAATCCCCTTTAAAATCAATAACTATTATCCCGAACTCAGGTTAAGTAGGTGTACGTTCCTCCCCATCTGGTCATGCACACCAGCTTGGGTTTGGAATACCGTTAAGCCCACAAAGATAAGCGCAAAAATACAACGATAAGGGTGTCTACTATGAAATTATGATGGTCGAACTGAAACATCGAAACGGCTAAATTCCAACATATCCACCATTCATTATTAAAAAAATAAAAATCTAAAGCCAGCTTTAGGAGCGCTTGCTTTGATAAGTAAAATTAGGTATCCACACAAGTCTTAAAGCCTTCTCCAGAGGAACAAATCCGACAGGATAGGATTTGCATTTACCCGCAAGGTGTTGGGCAAGGATAGCCCAACATGCTTGGGTTGGGTGGCCCTCTCCAGCAAGAGAGGGAGCAACGCAGCGCTATAACTTATTGTATTTTAATTGTAAAAAGTTGTGTAGATACCCATGTTCAGAGAGAAGGTAGCAAGGAAAGGGGCTCTAAATATTTACATTGAAATACATCAATCCTCATTAATGGTATAGAATAAAAAACTACTCTTTTTTTTAAATACGCCATGTACCATTACCTAACGCTGATTTTTAATATCTGTCTGTTCAAACAAGGTCCGCAAGACATTCCTTATTCGCAAGCCATCTTGCGACTGTCTATTATTGGCTATGCCATGATCAGCTTTATGCTTATTCAAATGTCGGTGAGCGAATTAAGTGCCCTGCTCCAAGCAGCTGTTGAACTTATTATCATTTTAAGCTTTTCCAGTTTAGCACTAACGCTTGCTAAAAAACGTCAGCGTTTTTTACAGACCACTTGCGCCTTGCTCGGCACCGATGCATTAATCAGCCTTTTTGCCATGCCGGCGATTGCCTCATTAAGCATTAACCCCAACAATGGATTAGCCTTTTTAGCGATGCTCGCATTGATGATCTGGCATTGGGGCATTACCGCACATATTATTCGTCATGCCTTGAGCCAATCTTTGTCCTTTGCTTTAGGCATTGCTTTTTTATATATCTTTAGCGCTTATCAAATTATGGGCGTATTATTTCCACCATTAATCCCGACAAATTAGGAGCGCTTTCATGAACAATTATCAACATATTCTATTCGCTGCCGATTTTTCCGAACATGGTGAAGTCGTCGCCCAAAAAGCGCGTTATTTAGCGACAAAATATAATGCTAAATTGAGTATTATTCATATAGTGGACTACTTACCTATAACGGATGCCGCTTATGGGCCTGTCATTCCCTTCGATCTTGATTTAAACGCAGAGCTAATGAATACAGCAAAAAAACGTTTAGCTGATATTGCCCAAAAACTGGCGATACCCGCAGACCGGCAATTTTTAGAAATGGGCAGTACAGCCCTAGAAATTGTAGAGGCAGCAGAAGAACAACATGCCGACCTTATTGTTGTTGGCTCTCATGGACGGCATGGCTTAGCCTTATTACTTGGCTCAACCGCTAACGGTGTTTTACATCATGCAAAATGCGACGTTTTAGCTGTGCGCATACAAGGAAACTAAGCTCATGCAACACCTTATTTTAGGCGGTGCCCGCTCTGGCAAAAGCCGCTATGCAGAACAGCTAGCCCAAGCCAGTAACAAAGAAGTGATTTATATTGCTACCGCTAGTGCCGGTGATGAAGAAATGCAAGAGCGCATAGAAAAACATCAAACGGATCGGCCTAGCTATTGGCAAACCATTGAAGAGCCTTTTTTGTTAGCGGATAACTTAGCAAAATACGATAGCGCACGTCACTGCATATTAGTGGACTGCTTAACCTTATGGTTATCCAATATTCTTTTTGATGTTCAAGGTGACTATCAGGAAGATGTTTTTTTACAACAAAAACTAGCTTTCTTAACAATATTACCTGCGCTGCAAGCAGATGTTATCTTAGTGAGCAATGAAGTCGGTTCAGGCATTATTCCTATGAATAGCATGAGTCGCCGTTTTGTTGATGAAGCCGGTCGTTTACACCAGCAAGTGGCACAAATTTGCCCACAAGTGACACTGATCACAGCGGGACTCGCGCAACGATTAAAACACTAATGCGCTGGCTAACCCTTCCTATTACCTCGCCTGATCAACGCTATCTATTAGCCGCGATCAGCCGACAAAAGCAACTGACTAAGCCCGCAGGTTCTTTAGGCGAGCTTGAGCACATCGCCATACGCCTTGCCGCCATGCAAGCCACCGATAAACCCAGTATCGATAAAGTGTGGATCAGCATTTTTGCGGCGGATCATGGTATCGCTGAGGCAGGCGTCTCAGCTTTCCCACAAGCCGTTACTGCGGAAATGGTGAAAAACTTTGTCCAAGGCGGCGCTGCCATCAGTGTGCTCGCACAGCAACATCAAGCTCACTTAGAAATTATTGATGTGGGCGTTGCCAGTCAATTAACAGAATTAGCCATTATTCATCAGAAAATTGCTCTCGGCACGGCTAACTTTTTAACTCAGGCGGCGATGAGCCAAGCGCAACTGCAAAGTGCATTACAGGCAGGAAAAGAGGCGGTCAATAGAGCACGCGCTGATAATAGCCAGCTATTTATCGGCGGAGAAATGGGCATAGCTAATACCAGTAGTGCAACGGCGATTGCTTGCAGCTTACTTAAGCTAAGTGCCAAGCAATTAACCGGAGCGGGCACTGGACTGGATAGCTTAGGTATACAACGCAAAGCTGAGATTATTCAACAAGCATTAGATAAGCATCAACAGATTAGCGCTACAGCTCTGCCCCTCTTACAGCATCTAGGTGGCTTTGAAATTGCCGCGCTAACCGGTGCGTACATCGCCGCCGCTCAACAGCAATTACCTATTTTGGTCGATGGTTTTATCTGTAGCGTTGCGGCTTTGCTCGCTGTGCGCATTAATCCCAATATCAAACCATGGCTGATATTTGCCCATTGCTCTCAAGAGCAAGGCCATCAACGAATTTTAGAAGATTTGGATGCACAACCTTTATTAAATCTTAATATGCGCTTAGGGGAAGCCAGCGGTGCGGCTTTGGCAATTCCTTTATTACGTTCTGCCTGTGCTTTACACGCGCAAATGGCAACTTTTGAACAGGCTCAGGTTTCGCAAGGTTAAAAATAAGGTATAGGGCGTCGCCATTGCGCACTATGAAAGCGGGCTAATAAAGCCACGCCCTACAAACGTTCTTAAATTGCCTTCAAACCCAAAACATCCTGCATATCATACAGTCCATTTTTTTGCGCCTCTAACCAAATAGCCGCACGTACCGCACCATTGGCAAAAGTCATACGGCTGGTAGCTTTATGAGTAATTTCTACACGCTCACCTTCATCAGCGAACATGACCGTATGTTCACCCACAATATCACCGGCACGAATGGTAGAAAAACCAATCGTTTTACGATCACGCTCACCGGTATCGCCTTCACGCCCGTAAATCGCGCACTCTTTTAAATCGCGGCCTAATGTCTCGGCAATCACTTCGCCCATGCGTAAAGCTGTGCCTGATGGCGCATCAACCTTATGTCGGTGATGCGCTTCAATCACTTCAATATCGGTAGTGTCACCCATCACTTTCGCGGTCATTTCTAGCAACTTGAGCGATAGATTAACACCAACACTCATATTGGGCGCTAGTACGATGGCAATATCTTTAGCCGCTGCGGCAATTTGTGCTTTCTGCTCAGCAGAGTAGCCAGTTGTCCCAATCACAATCTGCTTGCCCGCTTGACGACATAACTCTATATACTGCATAGATGGCTCAGGGCGCGTGAAATCAATCAGTACATCAAACTGATCTAAAACTTTAGATAAGTCATCTTGCACAGTAATATCAATTGCTCCAATGCCTGCCAAATCACCCGCATCCTTACCTAAAGAAGCACTCCCTAAACGAGTAATAGCAACGCTTAATCTTGTTTTATCGGTCAGTTCTGCGGCTTTAATCAAGCACAAGCCCATACGCCCTGAAGCACCGACGACTGCAATTCTTATCATCTTGATTACCCTGTTAATTTATCAATAAAGCTTTTCACACCATCAACCCAAGTATGCTCTTGCGGGCTGTGTTGTTTGCCGCCACCTGACAATGAATCCCGGAATTGCTCAAGCAAGGCAGTTTGCTCTTTAGTTAACTTCACAGGGGTTTCAATCTGCACGCGACACATCAAATCACCCACCGCGCCACCACGTACAGGTTTTACGCCTTTACCACGCAGCCTGAATAATTTACCTGTTTGTGTTTCCTCAGGTATTTTTAATTTTACTTTGCCACTCAAAGTGGGAACTTCTATTTCCCCCCCTAAACAAGCAACCGGAAAACTAATGGGCACTTCACAATACAAGTTAGCACCATCACGACTAAAAATGGGATGATCTTTTACTTGAATTTGCACATATAAATCGCCAGATGGCCCACCATGTGCACCTGCTTCGCCTTCACCACCGAGGCGAATACGATCTCCGGTATCCACGCCTTCCGGCACTTTAACCGATAAAGTTTTGTTTTCTTGTATGCGCCCTTGGCCATGACACTTACGGCAAGGATCTTTAATTTGTTGGCCAGCACCATGACAGGTTGGACAGGTTTGCTGTACAGAGAAAAAGCCCTGCTGCATTCTGACTTGCCCATGCCCTTGACACGTTGTACAAGTCTCTGGAGTAGAGCCTTTTTTCGCGCCTGTGCCGCTACATTCACCACAGGTTGCCAGTACCGGTACGCGAATTTTAGCTTCTGTGCCTGCTACCGCTTCTTCTAGGCTTAATTCTAAATTGTAACGTAAATCTGCACCACGCTGGACACTGCTACGCTGACGACCACCGCCTCCACCGCCAAAAATATCACCAAAGACATCACCGAAAATATCGCTAAAACCTTCAGCGCCACCACCGAAACCACCGCCTCGTGAGCCATCCACACCCGCGTGACCAAATTGATCATAAGCCGAACGTTTTTGTGGGTCTGTTAAAACTTCGTAGGCTTCTTTAACTAATTTAAATTGTTTTTCAGCATCTTCTGGCTTGTCTTTATTTCTATCGGGATGAAATTTCATCGCCATTTTGCGATAACTTTTCTTTATTTCTGCTTCACTTGCGTTTCTATCAACGCCCAGTAGCTTATAAAAATCTTCTTTTGCCATGTTTTTAGTCCGTACCCTAACTAAGTCAGGGTCTAACCCCTGCTAAAATTATTTTATAAATCCTGTCACTCGAGAGACTTATCAAGCAAAACTCAATAACCCATGAAGCTCAGCGACAACACTATTTTTATCATACTTACTTACAATAACGCCTCGTCACAGATTTCCCTGTGCCGAGGCGTATTATCCCTTATGAAAACGGGGTAAAAAACGACTTACTTTTTATCGTCGTCTTTAACTTCTTCAAACTCCGCATCAACAACACTATCGTCGGCATCTGTAGATGATTGTCCAGTAGAACCCTGATGTTCAGCTTCTGCACCCGCTTGTTGCGCATAAGCTCGCTCAGCTAATTTTCCTGATAATTCAGTTAACGCCGTTGTTTTCGCTTCGATTGCTTCTTTATCATTCCCTTTAATTACTGCTTTTAATTCTTCAATGGCAGCTTCAAGCGCAGTTTTTTCTTCGGCACTAACCTTATCACCCATCTCTTCGATTGATTTTTCAGTGGCATTAATCATGCCTTCTGCGGTATTACGTGCAGACACTAACTGGGTGACTTTTCTATCTTCTTCGGCATGTGCTTCAGCGTCTTTTACCATGCGATCAACTTCTTCATCCGACAAACCACTTGATGCTTTAATCACAATCGATTGCTCTTTACCGGTTGCTTTATCTTTCGCTGATACATTTAAAATACCGTTAGCATCAATATCAAATGATACTTCAACTTGTGGCACACCACGACGCGCCGGTGGAATGTCTGATAAATCAAAACGACCTAATGATTTATTACCTGAAGCCACTTCACGTTCACCTTGTAAAACATGAATAGTCACAGCGGTTTGATTATCTTCTGCTGTTGAAAATACTTGTGCTGCATTAGTTGGAATGGTGGTGTTTTTCTCGATTAACTTAGTCATAACACCGCCCATGGTCTCAATACCTAGAGATAATGGCGTTACATCTAATAATAAAACATCTTTAACATCACCGCCTAATACGCCTGCTTGAATCGCCGCACCTAAAGCAACCGCTTCATCAGGGTTAACGTCTTTACGTGGCTCTTTACCGAAAATGCTTTCTACCATTTTCTGTACTTTTGGCATACGTGATTGACCACCCACTAAAATGACGTGGGTAATATCTTTAGCAGACACGCCAGAATCTTTTAATGCCGTTAAACAAGGGCCTTTAGTACGCTCAATTAAATCATCAACTAAAGACTCTAATTTAGCTCGTGTCAATTTAACATTTAAATGCTTAGGGCCTGTTGCATCAGCAGTTACATAAGGTAAGTTAACATCAGTTTGCTCAGAAGAAGATAATTCAATTTTTGCTTTTTCAGCGGCTTCTTTTAAACGTTGCAAGGCTAATGGATCACTGTGTAAATCAATGCCATTGTCTTTTTTAAATTCACCTGCCAAGAAATCAATAATTCTTAAATCGAAATCTTCACCGCCTAAGAAAGTATCGCCATTCGTCGCTAATACTTCAAATTGATGTTCACCATCGACATCGGCAATTTCAATAATAGAAATATCGAATGTACCCCCACCTAAGTCATAAACCGCAATAGTAGAATCGCCTGGTGTTTGATCCATACCGAATGCTAGTGCAGCAGCCGTAGGCTCATTAATAATACGTTTAACATCAAGACCGGCAACACGACCCGCATCTTTCGTTGCTTGACGTTGTGAATCATTAAAGTAAGCAGGAACAGTAATAACCGCTTCAGTCACAGCTTCACCTAAAAAGGCTTCAGCATCTTTTTTCAATTTCATCAAAACACGTGATGAAATCTCAGGAGCTGCCATTCTCTTGCCATGGCATTCAACCCATGCATCGCCGTTTTCTGCTTCAATGATTTTATACGGCACCATCTTAATATCTTTTTGTACCGCATCATCTTTAAAACGACGTCCGATTAAACGCTTAATCGCATATAAAGTATTTTCAGGGTTAGTGACCGCTTGACGTTTAGCGGATTGACCGACTAATACTTCATCGTCTTTAGTAAAAGCAATAATAGAAGGCGTCGTACGTGCGCCTTCACTGTTTTCGATAACGCGTGCTTTACCGTTTTCTAGTACCGCTACACAAGAGTTAGTTGTACCTAAATCAATTCCAATCATTTTAGCCATTGAATGCTCCAAAAAGGTTTATATAGTTTATATATGTTTTAAAAGTTAAATCTGATATGTGGTTATAAATTTGTATTTCAAGCTTGCTGATCAACTTTTGTTGAATCTCCCGCAACTGCCTGAGAAACCACGACCATTGCAGGGCGAATTAAACGTCCATTTAATACATAGCCTTTTTGAAAAACATTAATGACCGTATTTGGTGCTACATCGGCAGAAGGCAACATAGTCATGGCCTGATGAAATTCAGGGTTAAATGGCTGTCCCATTGGATCGATTGCTTCAATATTAAATTTAGCAAAAACCGCCTCAAACTGTTTGATAGTTAATTCGCTGCCTTCTTTTAATTTAACTACCTCAGGCGCATCGCTGGTTGCTGCTTGTATGCCTAACTCCAAAGAATCAATAACACTCAATAATTCCTTAGCAAATTTTTCTAAGCCATACTTGTGTGCACTATCTAAATCTTTTTGCGTACGACGTTTCAAATTCTCCATTTCAGCTTGAATACGTAAAGCCCTATCCCAATTTTCAGTGGCTTTTGCTTCCGCTTTAGCTAATTGCGCCTGTAACTCAGCAACAGAAACCTCACCACCTTCTGCCTCTTCTGCCTCAATCACTTCCGATTCTTGGTTATCTAATTCAGCGACTTGTTCCAGCACCTCTTCAATCAAATCGCTATCCGACTTAGACTCAGATGCTTTATGCTTATTACTCATTTATCTATTGCTCCAAAAAAGTTATGACTTATACATCAAGGTGTATTCAATAAAGATATTTTGTATCATGGGGTCGCTTACTTTGTATTCAAGGCAGCACTCAATAATTTTGCCGTGACATCGACAAAAGGGATAATTCGTTGATAGGCCATGCGTGTAGGTCCAATAACACCCAACACTCCTACTACCTCACCGTTCACTGTATAAGAGGAAGTGACCAAACTGCAATGATCGAAAGCTTGGTAGCCTGATTCTTCACCTATGTAAATTTGCACGCCATCGGCCGCTAAACACTTATCTAATAAATGAATAATACCGCGTTTCTGACTAAAGGCATCAAACAAGCCCTTTAATCGTTCCATATCTGCAAGCTCAGAAAAGCCCATTAAATTGGTTTGCCCTGACAGCACGTAATCTTCTTCTTTATTTTCAGCCTCGTTAAACGCTAATTGCGCCATACTCACTGCATCAAGCATACTTTGATTCATCCGCTGCTGATCTTCTTGCATTTCTTTTAGAACTGCAGCACGCACTGAGGCCAGACTTTTTCCAGAATAAATCGAGGTTAAGTAATTAGCCACTTGCTGTAATTCAGTAGCCGAAAACTTCTTTGCAGTATGAATAATACGGTTATGCACTTCGTGTTCATTGGTAACAAAAATAACCAAAACACGGGTATTAGATAAAGGTAAAAACTCAATATGCCGCAAACAAACCAATTCCTTGCGTGGCAAAGTCACCACCCCGGCCATTTGCGAGGTATCGGACAAAAGCTTCGATGCCATACCTAGTAAATCATCATTTTTTCCCTTATCCAAACCTTTATATAATCGATCCAGCTCTTGGGCATGCAAAGGCTTAACCGTTAATAAAGTATCCACAAACAAGCGATAGCCATTGACCGTAGGAATACGCCCAGCGGATGTATGCGGCGAATGAATTAATCCTAAATCCTCAAGATCCGCCATCACATTGCGAATCGTCGCTGGACTTAGTTTTAAGTCAGAATCTTTAGATAAAACGCGTGAACCGACAGGCTGGCCATCATGAATATAGCGTTCCACGAGAGCCTTTAATAATTGCTGCGAGCGTTCGTTTAGTTGCAGTGGTTTTGTCACACAAGCCTCAAAAAATAATTAGCACTGTAGCAGTGCGAGTGCTAACTCAAGAAAATATCAGTTTATGGCCAAACAAGCAACCTAATCACTTAAAAATTTTGGAGAAATGCAGATTTCACTTTATCCTAAACGAGAATCGCTTCTAGATTTGGGCTTCCATTTTAAGAAAGGACAAATAATAATTAGGCGTTACACGCTTTGTAAACATTCAGATACCTCTTGCTATTTTAGCACTCTCATTCTCACTTTCTACCAGCACCGGCATCTACACAAGCAAGCCATCGGGCTTTAAAGTTTCAGCAGTCCACAAAAGTTATGTAAAGACTTACACCAGAAGAGGGAAGAAAGAAATAAAGAGTGAGCCTCTGAATATTTACCACGCTTTAGCTATTTCCGAACCAGCAATAACTAAAGCTGTTACCCTTCTGCCTAATATTTTGAAACACCCTGTTCCGCGCTAAATTCATAGCCTAGACTCTGTTGCTGATAAAAACGTCAGCAAGCGTCAATTGATAAACAATCAAGGTTTATTCCAAACCAATCTCACCAACAAATAAAACTTAAATTAAACTAACATTTAAAGTATGCTTCGAAACTTATTTACACTTTAATATCCCTATAACGTGAGGAAAAACTTAATGAACCCCGAAGATATTTTAGATCAAGCAGCAGGTTTAGACCCCCAAGAAATTTTAGATCAAGTGACGCAAATTGGTCTTGATTATGGGCCTAAAATATTAGGCGCTATTATTGTCTGGGTAATTGGTTCTTGGATAGTCAACATCATTGTTAGCGCCTTTGGCAAAGCAATGGTCAAGACAAAAACTGACGCTTCGCTACAGCCTTTCTTAAAAGGCCTAGCAGGCAGTCTACTAAAAGTCATGCTGGTTATTACAGTGCTCGGTATGCTGGGCATAGAAATGACCTCATTCATTGCGATATTAGGTGCCGCTGGCTTAGCTGTTGGTATGGCACTGTCCGGCACCTTGCAGAATTTTGCCGGCGGGGTAATGATCTTGATTTTCAAACCCTTTAAAATCGGTGATGTTATTGACGCACAAGGTTTTGTTGGCGCAGTACAAGAAATCCAAATTTTCAATACCATTTTGAAAACGCCTGATAATAAAACCATTATTATCCCTAATGCAGGCTTATCATCGGGATCAATGACTAACTTTTCTACTGAAGCAACAAGAAGAGTCGACTGGACTATCAGTGTAGGCTATGGTGATGACCTAGATAAAGCCAAAGCAGTTATTAAAAGACTATGCGATGAAGACTCAAGAATTTTAAAAAATCCGGAAGCTTTTATTGCCGTTGCGGAATTAGCTGATAGCTCAGTTAATTTCACCGTGAGAGCTTGGGTCAATGCTGCAGATTTCTGGGGCGTTTACTTTGCAATGAATGAGAATGTTTATAAAACTTTCCCTAAAGAAGGTTTAAATATTCCTTATCCACAAATGGATATTCATATGCATAAAGAGGCTAATAATAAGTAACTCTGGCACTCGGTGCAATTTAGCTTTAGCCGCAGAATATATCAGTACATTCTGTGGCTAAATTAGCTTAACGCTTGACTATATCCGCCGCATCCAATAAAACTTGATTCCGCGTTTCCATTTGCCGTTGCTCCAAGGCAGCAATAATAATATCCCTGACCTTTGTCATTTCAGGCTTCGGAACCTCCAACACCTCTTCAAGCCAAACAAGCTGCCAGCCCTTTTCTGTTGGTACCGGTTCTTGAGTAAATTGACCCAATTGTAAAGATTCAACGACTTTTAGCAACGCCGGCTCCAATGCAGAAATATACAGCCAGTCAGTCTCTTGAAATTGAGCATCACTTGATAAACTTGCCAATTTTCTAGGCTGAGCGCCCATCTTTATACTGTTAAGCACTTCTACTATCTGGGCACGATCAGTATGTTCAAAAATCAATAATTTAATCTGCTTACCTTTGCTACCTTGATAACGCCTATTATACTCAGCTCTTATTTGCTCAGAATCAATAGCTTTAGTTATTTGCAAATGTTTTTTGGCTTGCTCTGCATAGAATTGCTTAGTCATCAATTTAATCCTTAACCTATTCTCCTCCTTTTGATCTAACAATTGCTTACGCGCTTCCTGTGCCCACAGCTCTATATTGATGAACTGCTGAAGCAATTCTTTATCGGAAAAGTCCTGACCTAGATTTTTAGCTTTCGACTCTTGCTTGAAAAAGTCGAATTCTTCTTGCGTAATATCATGATTGTTTATTGTTACAACTACATTACTAGGCGCGGCCGCAACTTTATTTTTCTGCACCTCAGGAGCCGGTGGCTGCTCTTGACAGGCAGTCAAAAAAAACCATAAAAAAGTATAAATTTTTTCTACTCATCATATCTCCTAAAAATTACTTACTTACTTCATAGGAATACTTTTAAATTGGCGAATCCAAGCCGATGTTTTAAAGTCGTGACTTTCTTTCTCTGCTCTTTCTTGAGTAGAGTAGCGCCCATAAATCACAGCGTAATGATTTTGGCGATTTATCTTAAAAGGGTAAATAGCGTAATTACCCATGATATTTTGCTGCTTAACAAATCTGGCAGCAGACTGGCGTGAACTAAACACGCCTAGCTGTAAGGTAAAATACTCTGGGTTCTGCTGCTTAATCCAAGCTTCATTGTGCATTAACAGCTCCGTCCCTGTATTAGCGACAACTTTAGCCTGCGCCGTTTTCTTTGCTACGGGCATCGAAACTGATTTTATTTCACTACCTCCCAGACATTCTGCTACCGCCAATTCCCTACCCTGCTGAACCATCGAGTACTTATCAAAAAAAGCCGCATCGACTTTCTGCCACTGCTTTGGCGTATGACTATTTCGATAACGAGCGATCTGACTTGGTCCGCCGTTATAAGCTGAATAAGTCGCCCGCGCCAGATTATCTATACCTCCATGCTGCTTATGTTCGCCTTGTTTAATAGCATATCGAGTCATGTAATTAAGCAAAATATGACTGCCCGACTTAATGTTATAAGCCATATTCCAGCGTAATTTATTAATATCAACCAGACCTCGCCAGACTTTTTCATTAATCTGCATCAGCCCGGTATCATTAGTGGATGAACGCAATGGGACAATCTTATTGTGCTTAATTTCATACTGGCGCCAACAGCTTTCTTGCCAAGCAGTCGTTAAAATCAATTTATTAAAGACGGCCTGTTCTAGCTTCGTTAAAGAGCTCTTGGCTCCTGAATTAATTGCTGTCTCTTGGAGTAATTTACGCACAGCCAAAAGATAATTATTTAAGTCATGCTCCCCAGGAATCCAGCTATCCAAGGGTAAATTTTTTGCTGCATGCGCTGAACTTATCGGCCAAAAATCCAGCATAAACTGACTACGCGGATCATCATCCTGATTAAATTCAAACAGCCTTATTAATTCAGGATCTACGGTTTCATCATATTTTAAAGTATCAAACTGCTCGGAATGATTAATCAATCGAGCAAATCTCCGTAAGCCATCCACCGAAATATCCAAGCCTAAAGTCGGCCCTAACTTATCCAGTGCTTGCAAAGCATCGGTAGCCGTCACTAAAGTGATTAACGCTAGCGGGGCTTGATCTGGATGTTCAGCGCTAATTATTTTTATGACCGGTATTAACTGCGTCCAACTATTAAGAAACCAATGCCTAACCAGATCATCGCCCTGCCCTTGCCGTAATGCTTCTTGTAGCTGATAACGTGCATCCAATAGAATATCAAACAAAGTTTGCCTTAACTCTCTTAGTTCAGTAGCTGCCGCATATTGCTTAATAGTTTGTGTGAGCAAAGCATCCATAGTTTGCCATTTTTGCTGCCACTGCAATTGCTCCTGCGCGGATAATTTTTTTTCTGATTGCTCTACTAAAGCAATGTTTTCAACCTCAAAAACAACATCACTATGCAAGCCACTTTTGTTTACCTGCATATTGGCAAGATGTAACGAGCTGAGTAAAGCATTTAATTGCGTATGTGTATGCTTAGGTAAAAATAAAGGTAGCGCCGTTTGCATATCATTAATTGACGGCGTTATATCAATACGATATTGATTAAAATAAGGCTGGATATGTTGCCTAGCCTGATCCCATAAAATACCTGAAGTTAAATGTTCATTTTGCAAATTAATTAAATGACTAGCCACTACCTGTAAAGCAATAACCCTTGGACTGTCTGCCTTAACCACTGGGTCACTGATAATTTGCGCATAGCCCTCCCACGATAACAACGGCATACATTGATTCATCATCTTAACGGCTATCTTTGCGCTCAACCGAGCTTTGATTTGTAAATGCCGATTCAGCTCGCTAACTTTCGGGTCCGACAAGACAATTTCACTGCACTTGTTTGGATCATGTAGTATCTCTGTTGAAGCTAGCGGGCCTTTAAATAACTGTGTTTGCAGTAGCTGCTGTAGTGCATGAAAATCAAGCGTTAAAGGCACAGAAACAGATTCCGCCCGTAAGCATTGTAAAGGCAGTATAAATAGCAATATTGCCGTTGCGCGGCCAAAAGAATGTTGCATAATTTCCTAAAATAAATGAATGGCCGAAGCGCATCCGATAATCTTTAAGAATGATAAATTTTATTGCGTGCTTTGGAGCGGAACAAGAACAACAAGATGGTAAATAACAAATGCACGACAATACTAGCTAAAAATGCAAGTATCAGACCAATAACTATAGCGTCTAAGTTTAACGGAACGCTCATCGAATAATTAAGCAACACTTCATTAGCTAACTTAAAATCAAGC
This sequence comes from Methyloprofundus sp., assembly GCA_014859465.1. GTDB lineage: Bacteria > Pseudomonadota > Gammaproteobacteria > Methylococcales > Methylomonadaceae > Methyloprofundus. The sequence goes on along the minus strand of JACUUF010000047.1, from coordinate 2,776 downwards.
TGTTTCGCTAAATGTAACAACTGCTGCACTAAGCTCCTATCTTGCAGCGCACTTAATTCGTGTTGTAAATAGTCATGACGCTGCATTAAATCAACAATAAGCTGCGCCTCTGCTCTAATAGCTGCTACCGCATTCGTTTTATGTCCAAGCAATAACGCCTGCATATCTCCGGCATAAAATCGATCAGCAATAAACTGATATTGTTGCAACTGACTAACCGACTCTTGATAATGCGCACTGATATTTTGTTGATATTGAATAATAAAATTAGGGATCTGAATCCCTAACAACAAACTGCCCGCAAAAAATAATTTATCCAATAAGGTTTTTAAACTATCAACTATCGACATAATATTTATTAACTGATGTTACGCACGCTTCAGATAGAATGCGCTCTGAAGTGAATTAAAAAACCATCAGTCATTGATTCATAAAAATCGATGCCTAACATCAGTTACTAATAAAGCCATATTGCACACTGAACTCCTTGATTTTTAATATTAAGAAAACATTCAAAGTGCTGATAAGCGATATAACAAAAATAAGCGCAAGACTCCGTTTTAATCCGCTTTTAATACCGCTATTGAATATTAGCGAATTATAAAACCTAGCCTTTTCTAGACTGAAAGCATATCCCTTAGAAATCAATATTAAATACCATTCGAAAGCACTGCCAGCGCTCAAAGGACTGGCAATGCGACATAACTTAACCGTCCAATTTTATTAGATGTGCATTCCTGACCAAGTAATTGACCAGCACGTATGCTATCTATTAGAGATTAGGCAATAATAAACTCGTCATCATCATCCGTAGAAGGTCTGATATGATGATCTTGAAAATGCTCTAATTGCTCAGCGACTTCCTTATAATCTTCAAATTTAGCTAAGTGATAAACCGCTTCACCTTCATAAACCAGTGGAATTTCTGAACGGCCAATCACTAATCCGTTATAAGGAGAAAGCACTTCAAATTCCGCATTACTGATCGGATCACTAATAACACCAAGCACTTCTTTGCGCTTAATATAGCTCCCTAGCGGTTTAACCGTACGAAAAATGCCACTGGCAGAAGCTCGCACCCAGCTACTAGAACGCGCTATATAAGGCTCTTTTATGCCTTTTCTATTTTTCCTTGGGGTAATCATTTGCAAGTATCCCATAACCTCTAATATGCCTTGCAATCCAGCGCGAATACAAAACTCATCAAAGCGTAAAGCCTCTCCCGCCTCATAAAGCAACATGGGAATTCCCTGCTCAGCTGCTGCTTCCCTCAATGAGCCATCGCGTAAATTAGAATTAATTAAAACAGGCACATTAAACGCTTTAGCCAGTGCCAATGTGGCTTGATCATCTAAATTAGCGCGAATTTGCGGTAAATTACTACGATGAATTGCTCCGGTATGCAAATCAATTCCATGCGTACATTGAGCAACAATCTCACGCATAAACAACTCGGCTAATCTAGCCGCTAAAGAACCTTTAGCCGAACCGGGGAAAGACCGATTTAAATCTCTACGATCCGGTAAATAGCGCGAATGATGAATGACACCATAAACATTGACCATAGGAATAGCAATTAAAGTCCCCTGCAAACGTTTCAATGCGGGCTGCTTTAATAAGCGCCGAACAATCTCCACGCCATTCAATTCATCGCCATGAATTGCCGCACTAATAAATAATTTTGGACCAAGTCGTTTACCATGAATGACATGTACGGGCATAGTCATAGGGGTATTAGTGTATAGAGGCGGCAAAGGCAAATCGACGACCAAATTACTGCCTGGCTTTATCACTTGCCCATTGATAATAAGATCAGTTTGCATATTTAGCCTTTACCATGCGTACGCGTTTTCGACAAACTTGTCGCTGTGGCAATAGGCGCTATTTTTCTTTCTATGCATTGGATAATTAAGTCGGCAATATCTTTACCACTAGCACCTTCAATACCTTCAAGGCCGGGTGACGAATTAACCTCCATAACCACCGGACCATGATTAGAGCGTAATATATCCACGCCACAAACATTCAGCCCCATAATTTTTGCAGCACGAATTGCCGTAGATCGCTCTTCAGGTGTTAATTTAGCGAGTGTCGCACTACCGCCCTGATGCAAATTAGAACGAAAATCACCTTCAGCGCCTTGGCGCTTCATTGCGGCAACCACCTTACCATCAATAACAAAGCAACGAATATCAGAACCGCCCGCCTCTTTAATAAATTCCTGCACCATAATATTCGCTTTTAACCCCATAAAAGCCTGAATAACACTTTCTGCGGCTTTATGTGTTTCTGCCAAGACCACACCAATCCCTTGGGTGCCTTCTAATAATTTAATAACCAAGGGCGCACCGCCTACTTCCTTAATTAAATCTTCAATATCATCAGGGTTATTAGCAAATCCGGTGACCGGCAAGCCTATGCCTTTACGCGCTAATAACTGTGTAGAACGTAATTTATCGCGTGAGCGGCCAATAGCAACGGATTCATTCAGTGGAAAAACATTCATCATTTCAAACTGTCTTAGTACGGCAGTTCCATAGAATGTTACTGATGCGCCAATTCTTGGAATAACCGCATCAAACCCAGTCAATTCCTCGCCACGATAATGAATTGATGGATTCATGGAGGTAATATTCATATAGCAGCGTAATGCATCCAGCACTCTTACCTCGTGTCCTCGATGTTCAGCTGCTTCTATCAAACGTCGAGTAGAATAAAGCGCTTTATTACGAGATAAAATAGCAATTTTCATAAAATATTTCCTGATTTAAAAATG
>JACUUF010000270.1 GCA_014859465.1 Methyloprofundus sp. | reverse complement strand
GGACAATGACTATCTGCTCAAACTACTGGGCATCAATTAAGCCCGATTGCCCTGAACCTCTACGTATTCTGATAAACTCCTAAGGTGTGTACTTATCACCGTTGCTCCGACAACTTTTACAAGAAAAATGAGATAAGTCTTCCTTCAAGATTTCAGCCGAAACAAATAAATGGACACTAAACCCTAGATCCTGAGCTACTTTAACATTGCGACTATCGTCATCGATAAAATATACATCTCCTGCCGCTACTCGCTCAAGCTCGATAATCCTTCTAAATATTTCTGGACTTGGCTTTTTAACGCCCATAATATGAGATGAGTATATATGGTCAAAAGCAGAGTAATTACCAAGACGGAGATGCTCTTCAAAATGACTTTTTATTGTGTTTGTACAGCAAACAACTCTGCACCCAGTTTTCTTTATTTTATTTATCAAAAAAAGAATAGAGTTATCAATCTTCGGCCTATACAGCAGCTTGAAAAGGTCTTCTTGTATTTGAATGCCTGAATTATGTGAAAAGTTATCCCAATATTCTTCTGGGCTAATTGTGCCTATACTTAGAGCTTGGTATGTGTTATTTCCAATGGAATCACGTTGAAAAAGATAAAATTCTTGTGTGCTAATGCCGAGCTCTGAACAAATATTTTCTGTGCAGGTAGAGTTTGCTAAAACTCCACCCATGTCAAAAACAAAAAGCATAAACAAGTCACCGAATATTGATGGTTGAATTTTTAGGCAGGTCTTAATGGCTATATGAAATTTATGATTGATTTTTTGCATTTAATTGTTTGGATTCTGAATAAGTTCACTGACATGCCAATACAAAGCCGTCTAGAAAAGGTACCCATTCATTATTGCCTATATTGTAGTTTCTTACTCCTAGAGCATAACCAAGCGCAGCAACTGTTCCCGACTGAGAAATAAACAATGATATTCTGGACTCCGCTGTAGTTGTAACTAGAAATTCTGAGAGCTCTTTACATATCTCATCTTTAGTTCTTAGAGCATCGTAGTGCCCACCATTTTTCCATTGGCTATAAATCTCTCTTACACCAAGCTCATTGAAAATATTTAAATACCTATTGTTGTTTTTTACTTGGATACCTGGTTGACCTAAAAATGACGTTACCTCTATATCACTTTGAAATTCAGAAATAGTCTGATTGACAATCCTTGCAGTTTGAATACAGCGCAACTCAGGGCTAGAATAAATATTTATAGAGGTTTTTAAATCTCTAAGACTTAATCCTAAAGCTTTAGAGGCCGATATGGCCTGTTGTGTTATCAACGCTGGCCCCTCTCCTGTATCATGTTTTTCTCCATGCCTTATGAAAACGGCTATCTTATCAAAATCATCAGTAATAGCCTGCGCAATTTCATCAACAATCACGACGAAACTCCATGTCAGAAAAATTTAGTACGTGGGTCATTACATGATTGAAAATCAAATGAATGTCCTCCGAAATTTGCATGTTTTTAACTGGAACATTTAGGTTGATGTCGGCAAACTCCTTAATCGCGCCACCATCATATCCTGTCATCGCAGCTATATTTGCTTTTACTGACTTTGCATATAAAATAGCATCTATAATATTTTTCGAGTTACCACTGCCTGAAATGGCAATGATGAGATCACCTTGATTTATTATGCCTTGCAACTGACGCACATAAATCAAATCATAAGAATAGTCATTTGCTATAGCGGTTATAGTAGCAGTATTATCCGAGAGACAATAAGCATTTATTCTTTTGCCTTTTAAATTATACACTGTGTTGCTTAAATCGCTTTGTATATGAGAGGCAGTAGAAGAAGATCCACCGTTACCCATGATAAAAATTTTCTTATTGCTCGATACAGCTGACTCTATTGCATTGATGAGCTTAACCAATTCATTTACATCAATGCGTTTAAGTGTATCGATGAACGAAGAAAAATAATCTTCAACAAGGCTTTCGTAAATCATGTTCTTTTTCCAAGAATAAAATGTGTAATTTTTTCAAAAACTTCTTTGTAAAATCCTGATTGGTAGTGTGAAGGCGATGCACCTCCGGTTATTGGAGGATCAACGTCACTAATCCAGCTTGTATTTCTCATATCAATGTACTTCGCATCAGGGAATTGCTCTAAAAAAATTGAGTCATAGACATCCCAGTTACGATTTGTATTTTTTATCCAATTCATTTTAGAGTACCAAAGCTCTGTGCCGCTTTTAAATATGGACAGTCTACCTCCAACAAGGATAACTCTTTTTTCCAAGTTTAATTCTTTTAAAGAAAAAAACAATTTACTTACAGCCTGACGATACTTTTCAACATGACTCAATTCCCCTGGAGTAAATATATTCTTGTAAGAGAATTTACGCTTATAAATCGAATCAGCAAAATACTTATTGTAGGTAATGAAGCAATTTTCACTCATTTCGACCACCTCAAGAGCCGAATCAGAGTAGTTGTCAATAACCAAATAATCAATTCCAGAAGAAAATATGCGCTCTTTAATATGCTTAAAAAATTCAACTTCGGTATAACGAAATACCTGATCACTCTTCAGATCGCTAGTCAAAAGAAAATCAGGATCTTCTAGCCGGTTACTCATTAGTGAAATTATGGAACTATGAAAAAAAGTAAGTGGAACAGAAAAAAAACTCCTATAACCAGGATTAAAATAATCATCACTTCGGAATATGCTTCGAGAAAAACAGGTTCCAATGACAGCTATCTTAAGAGGTGTGGTCTTTGTTCCGGCTCTTTCAAAGCCGTTAAAAGGACAACGTGATATAAAATAGTCAATTTGCTTTAACCAAAAAGAATGATTTTTTTTGGTTATTGTAATTTGCAGTGCGCCATTGTTTATCTTCAAATAAAAATCACAATTTTCTCCATATATAGGTGAGTTGAAACTTTCTTGCACGTAATATTGAAATCTATCTGTGCTATTGCCTATAGAAAGTCTTAGTGATGTACTCGTAAAAGAACGAGGCAGTTGGTTACAATTGTAGCTGTAAGATCCATATTCGGTTCTCTGCAAATCATATATCTCAGGTATATGTTTATTCGCATTTTCTAGCCATGCATTAAATCCATATTCACTAAAATGAAAGTCTATTTTATCCTTTACGATTTCTACCCTAAATAGATTTATCATGTTTTATTTCTCTAGCTTCTATAGAAATACTTGCTCTGACCGAATTGATTTAGATGTATGATTTAGCAAGTAATAGACACCTTTATGCACAGTTGACGCTAGTTTATTACGCGAGAAAATAATGGTTTCTATATCAGTCGTTTGTCCCCAGTCTTCGACAAGCAGGTCATTAATGGAATTTACAGTGAATACATCGTAGCAACGCGTACTTAAAGAAATGTTGCGTTTATTAAGCGAGAGTTCAATACGATTAAAGTAAAAGACAAACTCCAAAAATGATTTTCTAAGCTCAAGCATGTACTCAGCACCAAAGAAGTCTAGCAGAAATTTATTAGACCAGAGTTCTGATATGCTCATAGAGTAGCCATCACAGAAGCCAATCTTTTTTCTAAGCGATGCGATGAAGGTATAGAACTCTACAATGCCATTGGACTTCAATATTTTCTTTATTTCTGACACTTGGAAAGTATCTTTTAAATAAAATGGATCTAGGTTGAATTCATATCCTTTGAATATATCATGTTTTTGCTCAAGAGCCGATAAGTCTGCTAGAAAATCATGCTCAGTAGAATTCTCTATTATCCTTATTGAATACAGGCAGTCTATATCACAATTATATATATATTTTTCTTCATAACCCTCGATCATTGATTGATAATCTCTAACATTTTTAATGTGCATCAGATTTTCAGATAGAGTCTCAGGGCCACATTTGTAATCAATAATACCATCCTGAAAAATAAGCCTATAGTGGTTGTCTTTCTCAGAATATAATCGGGTCTCTGGCATGTCTGGGTAATGCTGGAACTTCCCGTGTATGTGATCTATACTGAAGCCTAAAATTGAAGCCAGTGAAAAATCGATTAATACCTCAGCTACTTCATATTGCTCAATTTTTGGTTCGTCATAACAGATTGTGAAGTCTAAATCACTTAAAATTCGCTCGGTTCTTTTAGCAAAGCTTCCAAATTCTGCTATTAGACATCTTTCAGGAAGAAACTTTCTGTACTTATAAATAGAATCATTTAGTATGTTGTTGATTAAGGATAGATATTCATCTCTAAAGCTGTCATATTTTTTCAAATCGCCATCCCAATGATTCTTATCAAGGATCGCATATTTTTTGAATAATTCGCTTCTTTTTCGCTCGAAA
>JACUUF010000269.1 GCA_014859465.1 Methyloprofundus sp. | reverse complement strand
CCAAATAGGTACTATATGCCCGTCACGGTGGCGGATTAAAACTTCACCTTGCCAAAAATTATCGCTTTTTAAATTTTCGACCACTGTTTTAAAGAAATCAGCATTAAAATGAGCCGCGTTAAGAATATCGGTGTTTTGTTTGATAATTTCCTGTTCTGAATAGCCACTGATCATGGTAAAGGCCTTATTCACTGAAATAATCTGATTATGAGTATTCGTGATAAAAACCCCATCACTGGTATTGTCCAAAAAAGACAGTTTCAGATGTACGTTTTTATCACTATGCTGTTCTGTAGACAGCTTTTGCATAGTTCCATAGAGGCGATTTACAGTTCCGGTAATATCAACTTCAGCGTGTATTTGAATTTGGTAGGTTACGACTTTCTTATCATCTGTTAAATAGCGGAAACTGTATTCAACGGGGCTTTGTGCAAAGAGGCAAATATTATTTTGCGTTTTAACATGAGCTAAATCTTCTAGATGAATTTTTGCCGTGAAATCATCATAAGAAACGATGAGTTTTGCCCTCTTTTGCTCAGGAAGCCAGTGTACTAAGTCTTGCAGAGGGAAATATTCCCAAGTTATTTTATTAGTTTCAGTATCCTGATGGGTGATATTTTTTGGCTGAGTTGTTTGCATCGCATGTTGCTGCTCACGCGCTTGAAAAATACTTACACTAATTTGCTCAAAAAATTTTTGAAAGAAGGGGTTTTTTAGTACATAACTGATACACCCAAAATGCAGTGCTTTATTGACTTGAAGATTGTCCATTGCATCACTGACCAATATGGTCGGAAGAATTAGGCTTTGCGTTGTTAAATATTCCAGTAAGGAAAAAGCATTAGGTGTAGGTGTTAACAGGTCGACGATTAATAGATCATAGGTTTGTTGATGCAATATTGATAACAGCTCTTGTTCATTATCTGTTATTGCCACTTGATAGCCTTGCCATTCAAGGCGCATTTTTACTTGATTAGCCCAGGAGCTATCATTGTCTAAATAAAGGATATGAAAGTTGTGCATAGCATGACTGACCAAGTAAATGTTGCGAGGGTTAAATAAATACCTTTAAAATCTCATCCAGTTCTTCCAGAGATTGTGCAATGATAGCACTCATATTAACTGCAGAAATGCCTAAGTGACTGTCGCTGTCTTCAATATTGATATCATCAAGTTTACTATAGTAGTCAGCAACTCTAATAATGGAGGCGATTTCTTGGTAATCGTCAATAGTATTAATACTTGCGTGTAAACCTATGCTTTGAGTAATAATTTCTGGGAGTTGCCAAAGCTGAGTCAGTGCAGCGCCGGTCTGATAGTGATCAAAGCCAATGATGTTGCGTTCAAATTTTATTTCATCGCGATTTAAAGTGTATTCTTGCGCTTCAAGCATCAAGTTTATTTCTCGGCTCAACTCGGGAAGGCGACGAAAGAAAACTAACTGTCCAATGTTATGAAGTATTCCACAAATAAAGACCGACTGAGCAAAGCGTTTGCCTAAGAAACAATCAATTCCTTGGGCGATTAATGCACAACGCAGGCTTCTTTGCCAAAAATCATGCATGGACATTAGGCCGCCAGGTAAATCGGAAAATTTTTCAATAACAATAGTGCTGAGAGTTATATTTTGTAACTCTTTCGTGCCGATTAAGTTAATTGCCTGCTGGATGGATGTTACTTTAGAAGGAAAGCCATAAAAAGCACTATTCACTACTTTTAATAGCTTTAATGATAATGAAGCATCTTTTTCGATGATGAGAGCTGCATCTGCCAAAGATTTGCTAGGATCTTCTATTAATCTCTGTAGCTTAAAGTAGACGGTAGGAGGTGATGAAAGATGTAAATCACCCTTGAATAGGTCGGCAATGGATAGTTTTTCGGAAGAGTTTATTGGCATTACTTATAATTTTATTAATGGTTTAGCTATAGTTATTAAAGTGAAATATTGTTGGCTATTATAGACATTATTATGGATAATGTAACTTTAGCAAGTTGACATGTATTTGGTTTTGAGTTTTAAGAACAAATAATAAAAGCATTAGACGGCTTATTATGGCTACGAGTAAAAACCTGAAAGAAAAAATCATTATTATTGCTGAGAATGAGGAACACTTGGCTAATGAAATAAGTTCGCAGTTAAATAAGCATGGCTTTGTGGATGTTAGAATCGCGGATGATGGAAGTAAAGTTTATGAGATTTTACGCCCCTTTTATAACGATATCGAGCAGGTTGGTTTAGTTGTTATTAATGAGGAGCTGCCTCAATGCCAAGTCATGGAAATGTGTTTGACATTTAATAACGATAGCTCGGTTATACCTTTTATCATTCTTCATTCTACTGAAACCTTTAGTAGTCAGGCTGAAGGCAGTAATTTAAAGTCTAAAGGACTGTTGCATTATATGCCCTTGCCTATTAATTACTCTGAATTTTTGGCCATTATTCATTTTCAGTTGATCATCAAGCACGACTATTTTCTTCGCCATAAGCAAGAAGAACGACTCATCAATGAACTTGCCGAAAGAAAAGTGGTTGATGCAAAAATGAAATATTTAGTGGATCATGATGAATTAACCAGCTTATTAAACCGGCAAAATTTTGAGCGTAAAGTAAGGTTAATTCTTAATAGAAGTAATCAGTTACATCAAAATGGTACGCTATTATTTATAGATGTTGACCGCTTTTGCTTAGTTAATGAGCTTGAAGGGTTTGAGGTAGGCGATAGATTATTAGTGACTATCGTTTCAATCATCAGAAAGTTGATGGCAAAAAGTGATTTATTTGCACGCATAGGTTCCGATGAATTTTGTCTTTTTATAAAAAATAAGACGACTGATGAAGTAAGGCAATTTGCTGAGAAAATTAGAAAAGCGGTTTATGAATATCGTTTTTGTACGGGTGATATTTGTTATAGCATTTCAATTTCTATAGGTATTTCAGGCCTCAGTATGCCAACGGTCGTTTATCATCCCAACGAACTCATTTCTCGTTCACGCCATGCGTGTAATATGGCGAAAGAAAATGGTCGTAACTTGGTTTGGGAATATAATGACCAGGATAGCTCGGTACGGGAACGGCGTAGAGACATTTATTGGGTGCCTTTAATTAAAAAAGCACTTTTAAAGGATGGTTTTTTTCTGGTTTTCCAACCCATAGTCAATTTATTCAGTGGCGAGGTTTCTCATTATGAGGTTTTGATTAGAATGCGTGGCGAGGAGAATGAAATTATTTCTCCCGTTGAATTTGTGCCTGTTGCCGAGCGCATGGGTTTAATTCATAGTATTGATTTGTGGGTGGTTGAGACTGCCATTGAATTTCTTGCTAAACTTCCGGCTGATAAAACAAATATTTCGCTGTCTATTAACCTTTCTAGCGTTGCCTTTCAAGATACCTCTTTATTGCCCACTATAAAAGAAAAGCTAGAGTTAACCTGGATAGATGCAAGGCGAATTACCTTTGAAATCACAGAGACAGCCGCCGTTGATAATTTTGAAAAGACCCGCGATATGATTACCAAAATTCGTGCTTTAGGCTGTAAATTTGCATTAGATGATTTTGGGGCTGGATTTTGTTCATATAATTATCTGAAAACTTTTCCGGTCGACTATGTGAAAATCGATGCTCAGTTTATTCGCAATTTAACTAATAACCCAACGGATCAGATTCTAGTGAACTCTATGACTGAACTAGCTACTAAGCTGGGTAAAAAAACCATCGCTGAGTATATAGATACGCCAGAGGCGATAGAAAAATTAAGAGAAATAGGCGTTAATTTTGGGCAAGGATATATTTTTGGTAAGCCTGAAATGCATTTGTTGCCTAGTGAGCATGTTGTAATAGCTGATTTAATGCAGAAAAAGATTGCAAAACAAAGGCTTAGTGAATGCGATTGAGGCGTTGTTTTGAACACTATTCTTTTTTTTGTCAATAAGGCTTGAATTTTTGTTAGCAATAAATTACCTTCGCCAAAATAGCGCTCATTAAAGCGTTGTTGGTAAATATCAGAAAAGATTTCCATTAGCCGGTTAAATTCTGCTTTTGAAAGACTTTCATCAGTCAAGGCTTCGACAATATTTTCTGTAGGGCTATTGATCTTTTTATTAAACTGCCTTTCATAGCTATGGGCAATTGCAGAATGCATTTTCTGGATTTTCTTTGCATCCCCTTCGGCTAATATTAACGCGACTGTACTATTAATATCTCTGATTGGTTTTTTATGTTTTTTTTCATAAACCGATTCTAGCGTTACAACCAATTCTTTGAGCTCTTGTTCTGTTAATGTTTGCTCGTTTAATAAACTATAGATGT
>JACUUF010000268.1 GCA_014859465.1 Methyloprofundus sp. | reverse complement strand
CACTATTGCCTAATGGGGCAAAAGTTATTGGCGATGTTGGCACTGTTTTGCTCACGACCAAATGGTTGCGAGCAGGCATAGAGCCCATTGCAGTGCTGAATGAGCAGGACCCTTTTCAACAGCAGTTCTTGCCGATGCTAATTAATACGCGTATTAGTGTTTATCAAAACTATGAACAGGTGCTAAACCTTGAATAATTCAAAACCTCTAGACCTTTATCTTGTTTCTTCAACACTCCACTTTTTCTGGGCCTGGCTGTTGGCCTATAAGCATCAATCAGATAGAGATGCCTATATATGGTTGATAGATCAATACACCCAAAAACCTATGGTATTTGTTCCTTTCCTTGATCAAGATACGCCTTTTAAAAGTTGGAAGTTATTCAACGGGCGTGAGCTAGGCGGGTTTGCAAAACTACGACAACGTAAGCAGCGTTTTAAAGAAGCCGAAAGCTGGCTTAGAAATAATAGTATTGACCGCATTTTTATTGGAAATGATCGCAGTGTTTTTGGGCAGTTCATCATTAAAACAGCAAAAGAGAAAGCTGAGTACAGAGATGAATCCGTTACAGCTTGTTTTTTAGATGATGGTGTTTTTACTTATTTAGGCCGCCCTGCATCGAAAGCCTGGTTAGAAAAGTATCTTGATGCACTTGTGAAAAAAATGATGTTTGGCTTTTGGTACAACTCACCTGACACAGTGGGTGCAAGCAAGTGGATTGATGAGGTCTGGGTAATGTATCCACACTATGTAAATGACTCCCTAAAAGCTAAAAAAATACAGCCGCTTGATTTAACAAAAAGTGATTTGGCTAATATGCGAACACTCGCTCAACAGATTGTTTTAAACCATGACGCATTATTAATGGATAAATTAGGTGAGTTTGATTTGCTTGTTGCACTACCTAATCACCGAATTTTTAACAAAAGTCCGGGTTATGAAGTTCGAATAAAAGACTTTATTCAGGCGCGGATTGCCCAAGGCGAGAGCGTAGCCGTAAAATACCATCCGGCGGCAGGATATAAGGACTTATTAAGCATCGAAACGCTAGGCTGTACACTCATGCCTTCGGCTTTAAGTTTTGAAGTTATATTGACAATGCTCGATAAAGCTGATTTTATTGGCGATTTGTCAACGACAACGCTTTTAGCACATTATTTTGGGCAGCATAGTTATTTTCTGCCCATAGTGCAAAGCGAGCAAGCTAATAAAATGTTCACCCTGTGCAAGAGATTGGGCGTAAATGTTAAGTTTTAGACATGGGTGTATGAAGAGTTGATTAAAAACAAGCAAATGAGTTTGTTAAGCACGTGATCCAAATCACGTTTAATACACTTGAAAGTGATGATCGAATCAAAAACAAGTAAAGTAGATTATGAGTAATGAATAAAACACTAAAACAGGGTAAGCGATGATTAATATAGTGTGTTTAAAGTGGGGGAATAAGTACTCTGCCGAGTATGTTAACCGTCTTTTTAGAATGGTGAAGGCTAATATTTCAGTTCCATATAAGTTTCATTGTATTACAGAAAGCAATGAGGGGCTTTATCCCGAAATAGGTGTTTTGGAGCTCAAAAATCCAGAGTTAGAGGGGTGGTGGCACAAGCTCTCTTTATTTCACGCAGACTGTTATGGTTTAACGGATACGATTTTATACCTTGATTTAGATGTCGTTATTGCAGCCTCGTTAGACCCAATCATTAATTATAAACAAGGCACGTTTTGTACAATCAAGTCTCGTGGTAAGCGATTAAATGCGCGATTTAATAGTTCGGTGATTCGTTTTGAAGCCGGTAGTGTGGCATTTATTTGGGATGCGTTTGTTTACAATCAAGAATGGGTTTTGAATAATCTTGACGGTGATCAGGATTGGTTAGGTATGGTTGTACCCGGTGCCAAAACCTTCCCCGATCAGTTGATAGTATCCTTTAAGAAAAATTGTCAGGCACAGGGCGATTCATGGTTGGGCGTTGGTGAAAGGTTGATGAAAAAGGGTTGGCTAAAGCCTAGCGGTGAATCAAAGGTGCCTGCGGGTGCGAGTGTGGTGATATTTCACGGTTTACCTAACCCTGAAGATGTTGCAGACAAGCCCTATAAACAATGGAAGAAATCTTCTTGGATAAAACAATGCTGGCAATAAACACGGTTAGCGCTAATATTATAAAAATATTCTTTGTTGCCTTCTCATTTTGGGTTGTCTTACTGCCAGGCCCCTTTTCTTTTGAAGCGTTATTCTTGGTTTTAGGTATTTTGTATCTTGGAATTTATAGACGTCCAATCCAGGAAATAAAGAGGTTACCTTGGCTATGGTTTTGGATTGCAATAGGTTTCTTTGTTGTATTAACCTCATTGCCGGTTTTTTTCTATCAACCTGTCAGTAACCATGGGTGGATGTTATTGCAGCGGCGTTTAGCAGTTATTCTTGTCGTCTTATATGTTTTTGTGCTTTTTTGGCAACTGCGTTTAACTGAATCTAATATTTGGTGGGGGCTGATTCTTGGTACCGGTGCGATTGCTTTTTATCTAGGCTATGAAATATGGCACCTTGATACGTTTGAGCAAATTTCGCAAGCTCGATTTGGAACCACATTTACTAATCCGCTGCGATTTGGGATTTATAGTATGTTAATGGCTATCGTGCTGATGGGAGGCTATATATGGGCATTCCGTTCTGGCCCTGTCGCGGTTGTGTTATTAACGCTAGCATTGAGTGTTGCAATCTTAGGTGCTTTTATGTCACAAACACGCTCAGCTTGGCTTGGTTTTCCAGAAGCTGTTTTGGGTTGGAGCTTATTTTATTTATATTATCTAAAACGCTCTAATGCCTTGTCATTGAAGCAAATTGTTATAGGTTGTCTTGTATTTTTTGTATTAGTTTTGATATTGATCGCAAGCTCTTTTAGTGTTGTAGAAAAACGCGTTGTTCAAGGAAAAGTTGATGTTCAGAACTATTTTAATAATGAGCGAGCCGGCAGCATAGGGCAGCGATTTGTTATGTGGGAAGCCGGATGGATAGGTTTTAAATCAAACCCATTAAGAGGTGTCGGTCTTGAGCATGAAGAAGGTCATATGGGGAGAACTACTTTGCAGATCATGGAAGATCGATTTGGTGAGCAGCGCGCTGTGGTATTTGGGCATAGGCACAATCAATTTGTTGAAGAGGCATACACGCGTGGCATCTTTGCTTTTATTGGGCTTGCAATCACGATCGGGTTCTTGTTTTGGTACTTTTTTAGCCGCGTTCGAAAAAACAAGCTGCAATCTCATACAGACTCAAAACTGTTATCAGCTTGGCCAGTGATGGGGCTGCTGGTAACGATTGCCTATTTTTTAGCCATGCAAGGTGAGGCCATTCTTAACTTGAGCTCCGGTATTGCGCATTTCTTTTTCTTGATGACATTTTTAGTCGTCATGGCTTCAAAAAATAATTGCCAAAAACAAGATACTGATAATGAATATACTTAACAAAATTCAGAAAAAGATTAGCCGTCTTGAGAAAAAGCCTAGTTTACAAATCGATGCTGCGAAAGAATCTATCCTAGATCTGATTACTAAACGACAAAATAAGGCTGAATTAGTCGAGATTTTAAATGCTGAGTATCAGGTTTCACAATTGCCTTACTGGGTTGGGCGTTTACCCATTATGCATTTACCTGTGGAAATGTTAGTCATGCCAGGCGCACATCATTATGCATCGGATTATCATCCCTTTGTCTCACTACTTAAATCAGGGAAATGTGATTATTTTAATCAGTTTTATAAACAGTTTTGCCCATCTACACTGGCACAAATGTACGGTGTGAAAGTTGATGATAAAGAATTGGGTGCTAGTTTAAAACCTTATGATGAGCCTTGGTTTTTGCGCGAATCAAAAACTCCATCTGGTGAAAATGGACTCAGTGCAAAGCATGGTGCCTCTTTTTATGGTCCTGTTTCTAACAAAAAGCTTGAACTCGAATATCAGCGCGTAAAACAAACTTTCCAAAGTATTAAAAAACATGGTTATTTACCGCATAAATTTGGACATATCGATGGTTTTTTCTTGCAATATCAAGGTCAGTACAAGTTTTACGTAAATGGCGCCAAGCACCGTGCAGCTGCACTTGCCGCATTAGGCTACAGTCATATTCCTGTTATGCTCAAAGATAATATGCCACGGCTAGTTGCCGATACTGATGTTGAAAATTGGCCGCTTGTTGCATCGAATAAAATCTCCAAGGATTTTGCTTTATCTGTACTTAAAGCTTATTTTGTGGCCCTGTATGTCAACATAATGTTGAGCCAGTTGATTTTAAGATAACATATAAATCA
>JACUUF010000267.1 GCA_014859465.1 Methyloprofundus sp. | reverse complement strand
AAGCTTTGCAGGCCTGCGCCCACTGATAAAAAGCGCCGACAACCCAAACAAAGCCACCCGGGAATACGCCATACAAGAAAACCAAAGTCTGATAACCGTATTCGGCGGCAAATGGACAACATCAAAAATGTTAGCAATAAAATTAAAGCGGGTAGTTGTATGAAGATACTGGTCGTTGCACCTTTCTCCTCGCCAATAACTCAGCGTCTTTTTAAACAGCTCAAAAACGCGGGCTATGAAGTTTTGTTAGCATCACACAATGTTAATGAAAGCGATGGGGTGGTCAGTCTTGGAAGGCTAAATTCTTTTTTTGGGTATTTTAATTTTTTAAAGATAAATACACTTGTAAATGATTTTAAACCAGATCTAGTGCATGCGCACGTAGTCAACCATTATGGAATGATGTGTATATTTCAAAAGAAGCCATTAATTGTTGCTTTGTGGGGATCCGATATAATGTTATCACCAAACAGAGGAAATATTATAAAAAAGTTAATATTTAAGACGATAAATTGGCTTGTTTTAAAAAGAGCAACGCGATTGCATACATCAGGCTTTCATGTTGCACTTGAAGCTGAGAAGCAGTGTAGTGGTTCCTTTAAAAAAACGGATGTTTTTTATTGGGGTTTTCCGTTAGAAAAACCGAAAGATAATGAAATTGAAAATATAAGTTACCGTATGGAAAAAGAGTTCGGCTTAACAGGAGATGACTTTATTGTTTTTCCGAGAGGACTTGGTGCCGTTTATAACCCAAAAAAAACAGCTTTTATAATTAAAAACCTTATCAATCAAAATGTACATATACGTCACAAAATAGTAGTTCTAAAAGGCTTTGCTAACAAACACGATGAAGAACATTTTAAGTCATTGGTCGATTTATCATCTATTTTTTACATAAATAGGTTACTAACTTCTGATGAACTCTATTTTTTATACAGTAAAACCTGCATTCATTTTTCTATACCATTATCTGATAGTTTGGGCGGTGGTGTTGTTGAGCCTGCTTTATTTGGTAGTTATCCCATTTTATCTGATCTTCCATCCTACAGGAAATATGTGGAGCAAAACGACGGCTTAATTTTGCATAATTACGATGAGGAAGGGATTAAAGTATTATGTCAAAAAATATCTGAAGGGCATTATGGCAAAAAAAATAAAAATATTCCGCTAGATTATACCTTAGATGCTGTGATGCACAATTTATCGGAGACCTATAAAAAAACACAGGTGGGTTTTTGAGTCCAAAAAAGATAATACAGTTTTCCGTTGGGCCGATAGGTTCGGCGGTGCTGGGGTTAATTACCTTGCCGATTGTAGCATGGTTGTTTTCGCCGGAGGATATTGGGCGCTTGACCATGTTGCAGGTGACAGTGAGTTTTGCCTTGTTGCTGTTTAGCTTGGGTTTAGATCAAGCGTATGTGCGTGAGTTTCACGAAGTACAAGATAAGCCAGGCCTGCTTAAAGCGGTGTTTATACCAGGTTTTGTTATTTTGTTGTTGGTATTAGCAGGCCTGGTATTTAGTCCTTGGTCGCCCTCGTTACTGTTGTTTGGTATCGATTCGCTGTTTTTAACCGTTTTGCTGTATGCCGCCATTTTATTGGCGTTTGGTTCGCGTTTTCTAAGCCTGATTTTACGAATGCAAGAACGTGGCCTAGCTTATTCTATGAGCCAGGTATTACCCAAAGTGCTTTTTCTTTTGATTGTGCTCGGTTATGTTTGGCTGGGTGCAGAAGCGATTTTTGATAACCTGATTATGGCTAATTTTTTATCTTTGTTGGCCGTGCTTGTGGTTTACGCTTGGAATACACGCAAAGACTGGCTGCCTGCTTTAACTGCTAGTATCGATAAAACAAAACAATCGCAGATGATACGTTATGCCATTCCGTTAATTGGCAGTGGCTTGGCATTTTGGGGCTTAACCACCATGGATAAGTTTTTTTTACGAACCCTATCTGGCTTTGAAGAACTAGGTGTATACGCGGTCGCAGTAACTTTTGCGGGTGCGGCTTTAGTCTTTCAAGCGATTTTCTCCACGATTTGGGCACCTGTTGTGTATAAGTGGGCGGCAGAGGGGGTTGACCCCCAAAAAATAAAGCATGTGATTGATTATGTAACACTCGCCGTTGTAGTGATTTGGTCATTGGCAGGAATGTTTTCTTGGGTGGTGGCGTATATCTTACCGTCAGATTATATCTTGGTGCCCTATATCTTGTTGGCCGCGATGGCCTATCCCTTCCTTTATACCTTGTCGGAAGCCACGGGTATAGGTATTGGCATAAAACGTAGAACTATGTTTTCGTTGTTAGCGGCAATTTTGGCGTTAATTGTCAATGCGATTGGTAACTGGCTTTTAATCCCAACTTATGGGGCAGCAGGCGCGGCCATGGCTTCGGCTATTGCTTTTATGGTGTTTTTTATAATAAGAACAGAAGCTAGTTCACGTTTATGGGTAAGTTTTGAACGCTGGCGCATGTATGGTTTTGTGGTTGTGTTGATAGTGTTGAGTTTGGTTTTCAACACGATTGAATTGGGCAATCTTGTTTTAGTGGTGCTTAGTTATTTTGTTGTGCTCTTGGCTTCATTGTTTGCGTTTAGAAAGCAACTCATAGAAGGCTCAGCTTTTTGCATAAGCAAGTTGGTTAAAAGATGATAGAGAACACGCGCCCATGTGAATCAGAAGCGTTTGGTTTGGCGTTGTATTCGCAGCTGACTGGCAAAGGTCATCTTCCACCGGATGAAATCCATAACCATGTAACCAAGGATGATGACAAGGTTATTTTTAAAGACATTGTGTTCGATGATGAGGTTTTGTTCGAGCAAATTTTGGATAATCCCTGCAATTACCGCAAGCACATGGAAATCATTAATTGCGTATTTGCCAGCGATGTTTTTATCGACAAATCGTTTGAATCTCTTGTGATAGATCGTTGCTGCTTTGAAGGCAAGTTTTATATCAACAAGCAATACAGTATGCAGAAAAGGGTGCTAAAGGTTGATGCTTTATCAATAAAAAATAGCAAGTTTCACGGTAATTTTAAATTGCATAACGTAGAGTTAAAAAACTTCATATTGCAGGATGTCGATTTCGAAAGAAATGCCGACTTTTTCAAAACAAAATTTTTAACATCAAGCCAAATTGTGTTCCATGCGGTGAACTTTAGAGCTTTGGCGTTATTTGGCGATACGGTGTTTAAAGAACATTTGCTGTTTGAGTATGTCACCTTTGAAGGTTACAGTCATTTTAGAAACGCTGTGTTCAATAAAGGGCTAAACCTTGAGTATGCCAATATTGAAAAAGAGATGAACTTTTTTGGTATTTCAGGGCTGGATGCGCAAGAGTCTAGGTCAGCAACATCGCGGGAAACATACCGTACGGTTAAGTATCAACTGCAAAAAGTCGGCAATATAATCGACGCTAACAAATACCATACGCTTGAATTAGACAAGAAACGGCAAGATGCGTGTTTTAAAATGTGCGACTCTTGGACGGATATCCAGGATTGCGTGGTTTTGTTGGTGCATAAAGCATCGTCTAATTACTCAACAAATTGGACGATAGCATTAGGTTGGATTGTTGTGGTTGGTTTCGCTAGCAGTTATGGCTTAAGCGGTAAACTGTGGAATCCAGATTTTTATAAATTCAGTTCCGTGCTGACTTCTTTTGAAGATTTTAACGGAATGTATTGGCTGTTTATTTTGAACAAGATTTTATTAGGTTACCTGTATTATCAATTTGTAAGTGCAGTTAGAAAAGATACAAAATTTTGAAGTAATGAAATAAAATATATTGGTTACAATAATAAATTCTTTATATATAGGGTAGGCATGAACGTAAAAAAATCAGATCTAAGTAAACTTTTGTTGTTCTTTCTGACAGTGGTTTTGTTTTCTGTATTTACTTTGTATGCGGAATTGAATGGTGTTAACTCGTTTTTACCTACCTTTAGCTTCATCCTATTTTTGCTAATTTTTTATGCAAATTTATATTTAAATAAAAATGATTTTTTATCGCCTCTCACTTTTTTTTCAATAATGTATTTTGGATATGTTATTGGAGGGTATTACTATAGCTTCTCAAAAAATGAATTTGGTAAGTTTATAGAATTTACAAATATTACAGATGATGAAGTTTTGGTTTTGATGAAATACGGCTTACTACTTGCATCTTTATCTTTTATATTTTTTGTGATCGGTTACAGTATTTTCTCTAGAAGAGTTAACTTCCTAATGAAGAATAAGGCAGGATTTTTTTCTTTTTATGGAAGGTATTATTTAGTCGGTCCTGAATAACTCAACCACCCCTTGATTCATAAGGGGTGAGC
>JACUUF010000046.1 GCA_014859465.1 Methyloprofundus sp. | reverse complement strand
ATCAATTTTTACCGTGGGCGGTTACCGAAAAAATTCCGCCTTTAAAGTAAATGGGGTAGTTTGGCTAGGTGGGTTTAATTGACGCTTACTGGGTAATCTTCGCAAAACTGCTGGTAGAAACACCCCCACGGGCGTGGGGAAGACAATTTGCAAAATCAGTATTTTTAGCCGAGAACGGAAACACCCCCACGGGCGTGGGGAAGACTTGCTTTTTCGACTATACCCGCCACTGTGTCAGGAAACACCCCCACGGGCGTGGGGAAGACCGATTTAGTATTGCTTTGCGCAAGTCATCGTCGGAAACACCCCCACGGGCGTGGGGAAGACTTGCATTGTTTCGGAGTCGGACAAGTTTGGATGGAAACACCCCCACGGGCGTGGGGAAGACTGGCTAAATCTGGCGATGCTGCTCCAGCGTTGCGAAACACCCCCACGGGCGTGGGGAAGACTAAAAACGCTTGCCACCGCGTTGCCTTAGCTGAGAAACACCCCCACGGGCGTGGGGAAGACTTAACTTATCGCCGGCGGATAAAATCTACACTGGAAACACCCCCACGGGCGTGGGGAAGACGTCTAATCGCTCAACGCTGAAACGTGTGCGCAAGAAACACCCCCACGGGCGTGGGGAAGACCATGCGCTTGCCTTCATCTTCATAGATGATCTGGAAACACCCCCACGGGCGTGGGGAAGACCAATCGATTAATATTTTCTAGTAAATAATCAGAGAAACACCCCCACGGGCGTGGGGAAGACCTTTAGCAAGTGCTGAATTAAAAGCGTATTCAGGAAACACCCCCACGGGCGTGGGGAAGACGCAATGAGCGCAATGCTTGCAGACAAAAAAGAAGAAACACCCCCACGGGCGTGGGGAAGACCATTAAAAAACTAAAACTTTCAGTTGCAGGTGGGAAACACCCCCACGGGCGTGGGGAAGACACTCCACCAGCATTAAAAAACTAAAACTTTCAGGAAACACCCCCACGGGCGTGGGGAAGACTCATTAAATCTGCATGCTTTTGTTCTTGCTAAAGAAACACCCCCACGGGCGTGGGGAAGACCTGTTTGACCGGTTCTTTGCTGATTGTTGCCTGGAAACACCCCCACGGGCGTGGGGAAGACCCCAATATTTAGTGTTTATTTATAGGTTGATCGCAAGATATAGTGGTTTCATCATTGATGATTTTTTCTATTACTAACTGTAACCCTGAAAATTCTACTAAATTACGTTTGGTATCGCCAATACCTAAAATTTCATAACCAGGCACAGACGCAATTTTTCTAAAGATCATTAATCCACTTTCCGGAGGGCAATATTGAAAAAGATAATCAATCACTTTTGTGGCTACTGAATCTTTTATACCAGAAACAAAAACATTGGCTCTGGGCTCTACAAACCACAGTTTCATTCTACCACGAACCGCAGGGGGTAAATTATTTGCGATGACAACTAACATTATTTTTTACCTCCTAATATATCCTCTATATCATTACTTATATTCACAAGTAAATCCATTTCAATGACCCGTTTACGAAAAGCATTTGAAACTTTATGCCGATTATATTTACCAGCCATTTCTAAAGTTAAAGAAAAGGCTAAGTCGATACACAGTGTTTCTTTGTATAAATCTGCTAAATCATAGACAAAAGGCAATGGACTACCTGAATGAATGAAACCAATATGTGGCGAATATCCTAGGCTATGTACTGCTGAGCTTAAAATTCCATATAATGCAGCATTACTAGAGGTAAGAACTTGATTAGTAATATCTCCCATTTCAAATTTACCAGGTGTAAATCTTCGACCCTTCCAGCCAACATTATATTCTTTTGCTTTTTTTTCGTATATTTCTCGTACCCTAAAGCCCTCCATTCCCATCATTTCATTCAGCGTTTTATCTTTTAAATCTGCTGTAGGAAAACGCCGTGCAAACATACGCCTTGCCACTTCAACGGATTTTTTCTTATCACTTGATAACAACATCTGTTTTTTCAAGTTGCGCGCATTGGATGTCGGTGTTTGACCTGCGGCATAAAAAAATAAACTGTCTTCACCTACCCAACACAAACTGCAATTTGCCGCTGCCATAATTTTAACGGCTTCATGGGTAACGGTTGTTCCTGGTCCTAGAAGCAAACAATTCAGGGTGGCAACAGGCAAACGAACCACATTACCATCACAATCGATCCATTTTACAGAACTATCATCAATCTCTAAACGCCCACGTTCTAAATAGATAAAAGGATATTTATCTTTTATTTGCGGTAATGTGTCGCGTGTGACCTTAATAATTAAGCGTGTTATATCAGGTTCTTCACTCATTATTATTCCCCAAAAAATACACCCCCACGAACGTGGGGGAAAATCCAAATTGTTAAAGAGTGATGTTGTTAAGCGTTAATCACTGTTACACGACGGTCACGATAAAGTTTTTGTTCGCCAAAACATATGGGGACATCATTCAAACTAAAAGCTTCATTGCCTTCGTGTTCTCCATCTATAACTCGAAAATCCTCAAGTAGTTTTTTATCTTTGGCAATTTCTTCAGCTTTCTTAAGGGCTTCGGCTTGATCCGTAAATATGCCACGATAAATAAAATCAGTCGGAACACAAGATTTACGCCCTAAATACAAGTCCCAGACAGGTGTTTGTAATGCTTCTGTGATTTTTTCTGACTTTTCATTAGGCACTTCTAACACGACAGCAAAATAAGCATCTTGTAGATAATAGCGATACGTTAGCTTTGCTCCACCTCCTACCGCTTTTTTCCCATCACGCGTTTTAGGAATCAATAAACTTTGCCATGGATCTTTATCGTCATAACCTGAACCGACCATGTGAAAATCACGTAATAAAGGCTCACGATCAAGTTTAATGATTTCCTCTTCGCCTTGTTTTCGGCTACGAGCATAAGAAATAACGGTTTGCGAAAGTCCAGAAAACTCTGCTAACAGTTCTTTTTGTTCGCCACCTGCTCCCAATGCACAACACACTAAACCCATAACTCCCGATTTAGTTGGAAAATTCAGCGAATCACGACGACTAAATTTAGAATCATGTCCCCATGACTGTAGAGGACTTTCTAGCCACAAGAGTAAATAACGTGTACTCATAAATATGCCTCAGCATGACTTTTTAATGCATCACATAAATCATCAATGCTGAAATTTTCGTCTTCGCCAAAGGTATATTCATCTATTTTTCCAAACAAAGATCCTGCGAGCTTTTCTTTTTTGGCTAAATAGCTTTTTAATTCATCAATACTGGGTTGAATAAAACCTCCATTTTTGGCTTTGATAGCGGTTTCAAAAGGAACTTGTAAACGCTGTCCTTTACGCACAAATACTTTAGCAAACTCCCACGGTGAAGCAGCGGATTGCGTGGTTTGTCTAGCACTAGGTACAGCTAAGAATAATGCCTTAGTAAAAGCATCTATCGCTTCTGTTAAATTTTTTCCTGCTAATGAATCATAAAGCTGTCCTAAATTTAAACTGATATACCGATAATAAGTTGCCGAATTAAATTCTAAACTTCCCATGTGTGCAGAACCTGTCGCGCCATTTTCTGGGCGGTCGTCAAGTGCGGTAAAAAACTCAACTTCTGAACTGGCTTTATGGGTTGAAATGGCATGAGAAAATGACGCACTAGCTTCTACATTCATCGTTGCGGCATTGGCGACCATTCTGCCAAATAAGGCAATATCCAGCCCATCATGAAAGCCATTAAAGTCTTGTAGCACACTAACAATGCTTTTTGATTTTTCTAATGCTTTTTTCTCATCTTGAAAAGCTAGTGTTAATTCATTATCTTTATCTTTTTTTGCCACTTTAAGCCCTTCTAAAATTTTCTTTAATTTTTCATCTAATTCAACTAAAGAAAAGTTAAATTTAATCATTTCATCGGCAATCCGACTTGCATCAGAATTACTTAAAAAAATTAAAGTGGACGCCTTATATTCATCGGTTTTTTTATCCGCCGAAGATTTATCATCAAGAATTTTAGAAACATGAGCGCTTAAAATTTGGATATTTTCATCTAACTCATCAGTTAATTCTTTATTTTCCGTTTTGAGTTTTTCATGGCAGGCATCAATCACTAATTTGGTGATTCTTTTGGTGCGAACACCTAAATTAATACCTAAGTCTTGCATGGACAATCTAACTTGGCGCTTCCAGCATT
Organism: Methyloprofundus sp.; assembly: GCA_014859465.1. Classification (GTDB taxonomy): domain Bacteria; phylum Pseudomonadota; class Gammaproteobacteria; order Methylococcales; family Methylomonadaceae; genus Methyloprofundus. The sequence goes on along the minus strand of JACUUF010000046.1, from coordinate 20,772 downwards.
GTGAACTGACTCTAGCGCGTTGCACTCCGCCGACAATCGCAGATTTTGGACTACCCACATCATCTCTGTTTAAACAGCTTACGGGGAACGACTGCAAAATATGAAATTCAATAATAGTGCTTTTAAAGGGGTTGGTATTCATTGGGTTATCCTTGTTATAAATGTAAATTAAGATTCAAAAATAAAAGCTAAAAAGGGATGACTTGTAATAATCCTGCTCCGAACGCCCGTCCGCGTCCGATGCCATTTTGAAAGCTGTTGATAAATTTTTCTTTATCTGTTACTTGTAGTTCCCCTATTACGGTTGCATAGCCTTGTGTGACTTGGTGTCCTTTTTTATCAAAGCATTTAACGTGATTATTACTAACTACAAGGTTTTGTGGACTCACATTAAAACCCCAGCCCTGATCCGCTTTATTAATAAACCATTCGCCAATCGCTTCACGTCCTTTAATGGGGATAATTTTACGTGTAGCGTTATTACGTTGACTGGGGTTTATCACTATTTCAAAGCGATAGTGCTCATGATCTAAGAAATTATCGGGAATTTTTTTGCTGACTAATTCACCATGCTCAGGAACGATTGGATTACGATTAGCCAATATCAAAATTTTACGATGTATTTCATCGCCGCCTTTATCGGTGTAAAGAATGCCGCTAGAGGTTCCTGTTTGTTTTTGCTCGGGTGTTCTGGTGTCTTCAAATAAACTATAAACGACTCGATGTAAGGAATATTCGTCTTTTATTTTTAAAGTTTTTACATCGCTACGACTCAGGTGTAAAACACTGGCTATCATCATGCGTTTGCCTCCGTTTTATCTTTGTCTTGATAACGGTAAAAATCCTGCGCCCAACGAGATTTAGTGGTTTTATTATTCCAGTAAAGTAAATCATCTAATAACTTTGCATAATCCAGTGCACTATTGCCTTTAGAATTAATTAAGCTGAATAAAGGGCGTAAAATTCGACAGGCTTCTTCGACTGAATCACATGCTAGCAATCGCCGTAGTTTAGCTTTTGCTTGCTCGCTCTCTCTCCCGTCTTCATAACACCGCGCAATGGCCTGTCCTATACCTATTGAACCATTTTTTTCGGCTTTAGCTTTAGCCATTGCACAAGCAACTGCGGCATAAGGTAAGCGTTGCCAAGGTTTATCCAGTTCAATATTAAAAGCGGCGAGGGTATCCCAGCTTTGATATTCTGTATTGGGGTTGTCTGCTCTACGCAGTGCGGCGGCAACCCCGTTGTCTTGCATTCTATTGATAATAAATCGCGTAAAAGCCTGTCCACGACTTTCTTTTTTAGGTGTGTCGTCACTCATGTATGAGCCTCTGTAGTTGGTTGGGTATCTTTAAGATATTTGCTTAAATTAGGGTGATTTTTTGCCCATGCGTCTAATTGCCTTGCGGTGTCTTTAGGACATTGATCGTCATAAGATTTACTAGCAAATTTTGCAAAAGTTTTACGGAGTGTTTTGGTTTTTTCGCTATCATCACAAGCATCAATCAAGTTTTGAAATTGACGCTCGCTTAATTGCCAGAATAAGTTACTTGCATTAGCGGCTTGTTTTGCATCGTGTATGCCTACGTCGGCAAAAAAACTTTTAGTTGAACCGTAAATAATTTTGGCGAGTTGGTCGAGTTCCGCCATTTCTAGTTTTAATTGTTGATACCACGTTTCCCCTAAATAACTTGATTCCATAAATATAGTTGATTCGACAAAATCATCACTACCAGAGCAATATTGTTCGCCAGCATTACTGCTTACTTTTAAACCGCCCGACCAAATGCCTATTTTTGTAGTTTCTTGTCTGGCACGTAATAATCCTAAACTTAAGTGATAGCATTTAAAGCTACCACTATTCGCTTCCATAAAACTTAATAATGCAGTTAAAAAACGCCACGGTCTGCGTTCAGAATCCACCCAAATTACTTTTGGTTTTGCTTTTGTGAAATCTACCGCCACACTAGGGTCAACAACTCCAGCATTATGATCTGGATGAGCAATGCCTTCGGAATAATGCAATCCGTTTTCTGTTAATAAACAAAAGCGTGATACAGGAATTAAACGTCCCATGAGACTTTGTTGTAATTGCTGTGCAATAGGACACACTTCACCTTGGGGCATTGCTTCCCATGGTGCAATCCCTAAGCCTTGCGGATACAAACCAATTGAGTCAATTTGCTCGGTCGTCAATAAATTGAACCATAGTGTTTGTAAAACAGATTCACCTATCAAAAAGCTATGTAAAAAACCGATAAATCCTATTGATGCGCCTGCTTTACCTGATCCTGGCTTTCCTTTGTCATTACTCTTTCCTGGGTAGCCTGCGGATAACACCACGCTATTATCAGTTTTTTTACCTGCTAAGGAGAATCCCATTAAAGTAAGAATCAGTAGCGCTTTATCTGCATCATTGAGATTTTTTTCAAGTTGAAAGGAATTAAAAACTGTGGTGTTTCCTGTTGCAATTTCCGGCAAAACTGCCCCTAAACTTTGCTCGGTAGCCTTTGAAATTTCAGGTATTTGTAAAAACGGCTTATCGCCATACAAATAAAAACTATCTTGCCATTTATCCAAATACTGCAAACATTTTTCAGCTAAACCTTGAGAGCCTAGAGCTGCCCAGTCATCGTCATCTTCAGGTGTATACGCAGCTTGAGCAATCGCTAATAATAATTTAGTCAGTGCAATTTTTTGTACTGGATTTCCCCCTAATGCTCGATAACTGGGGGCACTAAATAACTGTCTTAAACTCACATGTCCAACATCTACAATAGGTATCCACGGTTCATTAAGTAGTGAAAATTTATTTTCTGCCATTATTATATTTCCTTAATTTTAACGATTTTGATCGCTTGATAGCCGTAGCTTAGTTCGTAACTTAATTCATAACCTTCTAAAGACTTTCCTCCCATTAATCGTTTAACTTCATCCGCTTCATTAACAAGCGCCACGCGTAATAAACTTTCCCCGAATTCAGGGTTTCCTAAATAAAAATAATTTCTTAACCAGTCCAATTCTTTTATCGCTAATTTCTCAGGAGCAAGATAATCTGCCACTTGCACCGTATTTTGTATTAACATCGCCGCTAATTTACGCCATTCCAATTTGTCATAGAATTTAAGATTTTTAGGCAACATATATTTATCACCATTTAGTAACGTAATTTCAGTGGCTTGTTTCTCTGCATGGTGTTGATAGGCTTTAATTAGCAATACTTGAACACTGTCTTGTTCGCTATAACGGGTACTCACATTTTCGGGTAAAGTTTGCCCACCTTTAGATAAACCAACTAATGCTAAGCGTTGTAAAATTTCGCGTTTTTTATTAAGTTCTTGCTGATATTGGTGCATTTCTTCTATTTCATCTTTTGCTTGATAGGTTGCCTCAATCAATGGACGAATATCTTTAGGTAACTCTATACTTTCAAGCTGATGCCATACCGCTAAACTACGACATAAAACATAGGGTGCATAAACTTTTGCTGTTTTACCAAATTCTGTTTTAGCCTCTTTAATGGCTGCCTGTAATTCAGGCGCTAATAACCATGCTTCACGTTTAGCATTATCAGGACGATAACTTTCTTTATGGCGCCATAAACGTCCAATACGTTGTAATAATATATCCGTCGGGCAGAAACGCGATACTAGAAAATCAGCATCAATATCTAAAGATTGTTCTAAAACTTGTGTACCTACTAGGATGCGACCTTTTTGTTTTCGTGCTTCTGGGTTATTTTTGCCATACAACGCTACCCACTTAGCTTCATTATTCGCCCTGTCACATTTCAAAAAACGTGAATGCAACAATCCATATTCCACATTAATATCAATCGCGGATAATCGTTTATAAATAGCTTGTGCCTCGGCTACCGTGTTTTCTATCCATAATACTTGCTGCCCTTCTTCGGCACGCTTTAAGGCTTCATCAATCGCGCATTCTTTTTGTCTGCAACAATGAATTGAAACTTTATTATTCTCAGATAAATCAACTGCAAATTCTTGTAACTCGCCCTCGTTTGGAGAAACAGAAATGAGCGGATAATGCTGTTCTTTAGGTTGTTGAGCGGTCAATTTTTGTCGTCTTTCAGTGGTCAAGGTTGCCGTTAAAATAATGACTGTGCAATGCAACTTCCGTAATTCTTTGACTAATTCATCTAAAAGAGTCCCTGTGTAGGCATCGTAACTATGGACTTCATCCAAAATAACCACTTTACCAGCCAAGCCAAAGGATCTAATAAAACCATGCTTAACTGACATCACCGCCATTAGAGCTTGGTCTATTGTGCCGACAGAAAACGGTGCAAGAATGCCGCGTTTCCCTTCTTGAAACCATGAGCCATTAGGATTGCCTTCTACCGCAAAAATACGTTTTAACGATGCATTACCATGCACTAATAAGGCTTCACGATGTGGGCTATTAGGAGCAAGTACCGATTCTAAAAATTCATTCATACGTTCATGTATTTTGTCAGAGGTTAATTGAGTTGGTAGAGCGAAATAAATCCCCGTAGCTTCGCCATAGCCGAGTAGCTTATAAGCGGCATATAAAGCGGCTTCGGTTTTCCCAATACCCATAGGAGCCTCTAACACATAAACTCCAGATTGCTTACAATTCTCAATTAAAGTTTCTTGAATTTCTCGTGGCTCAAAGCCAAATATTTGGGGGAAACTTAAATTAGGCTGTAACTGAGGCTTAACAAAGCCTGCATCATCAAGTGCTTTATTAACTAAAGATAAAGATTGCCAATCTTCTGTTGGGTCATCAAAACGTGAACTTGATCCAATCCAATCGGCAACAGTAGTTAAACCTGCTAACACGCGTGCTTGTGTATCGCTGTTTACTTCTGGGAAGTCAGTATTCAATCGCGTTTTCAACTCAATAACTAATAATTCACGTTGTTGTTGCCAACTCTCACCACCAAATACAGCATCATTTGCTAAATTTGAAAGTATGGGTGAATAACCATGATGTTGTCCTAATATTTTAGGAATATATCGACCTAGCTTTAACTGAATCGCAGTGGCTTGACTAACGCCAGCATGACCGCCCCATAATTTCTCTATATCAGGGTTAGCATTTTTTAATTCAGGTTTTGAATTTTTTTGATAGCCTTGAGTTCCACGATAAATTTTTTCTTGAAAGGTGGGGCTTACTTTTCCTAGATCGTGTGCTGAGGCGATAAGTTCAGAGCCTTGAGGAAATAAATTATCACGTAACCATTGAGGCATTCTCGTAATAAGTTCTTTCGCCACTTCACCAACAATTTGGCAATGTTCAGTTATTTTTCGCCCTTGTTGTTTATCACCCAAAGTTTTTGCTAAACATTGATCTAATGGCAAAGCTAGGTTTTCTTTAATATCTATAGTTTTCCGTTTCAACATAGGTAATTTAATCCAATTAAATTTAAGTATAGTGCTATATATCCGCCACCAACTTACTCAACCGCTCCTGCCCCGCATGCGTATAAATTTGCGTAGTAGCAATACTCTCATGCCCTAGCAAAGCCTGAATATCAATCAACTGCACATCTTTTTCCAATAACCTGGTGGCATAGGTGTGCCTTAATTTATGCGGGGTTACCTTTTTATTAATACCGGCTTTCTCTACTAGCTTCTTTAGATAGGCACGGGCGGCATGTTGGCCAATAGGTTTACCGCCGGGCTTTTTGGAAAATAAGTATTCCTCGCGGGATTTATCGGCTATTGATACTGAAAATACCCGACCAAAGGCTTCAGGTAAAGGCACCTGCCTTTCTTTATTGCCCTTCCCTATTACCCGCACGGATTTAGCTACGCCATCGACCACGCGAATATCGCTGATTTTTAAGCCCAGTGCTTCACTAATACGCAAGCCTGACTTCTGGATCAACTCAAACAGCAGCTCATAGCGCTGGCGTATCTTAACTGATGAGGTTTTAGAACGTCCGAATATCGTTTCCGGTATATCATCATAGTTACGCATAGCTTTCATAAAGCTGGCCTGCTCTTCGTTCTCTAACCAAATCGGCATACGGCTTGGGCGTTTGGGTTTGTCTATTAAATAGATAGGATCATCCTGTACATATTCACGGCGCTTAGCCCATTTGTAGAACGTAGATAGGCAGGATATTTTTCTAGCTACCGCATGAGCGCCGATGCCTTTTTTAGATAAGTAGCTGACAAAGTGCTCGACATCGACAGGCTTACATTTACGCCAATCAAGATTTTCTTCTATTAGCCAAGCGATCCAGATGTTTAAATCTGAGCTGTAGTTGTAGCAAGTGGTATCTGCGTGGCCCTTGGTGTATTTTAAAAACTCTAAAAATTCTTTCTGGATCTTCTTGAATTTCAATTCAATAGAATTAGCCATCGTTCCTCCATCGCACTCACCGAAACCTGTTTGAAAAAATACGCTTGGATTCGGAACCACACAATTTACTAAAATTACTATTTTATAGGGTTTTATATGGAATTACAAAACGTAAAAATTAAGTATTGACGAAGAAAAACGCCTATTAACGACTACAAAAACACACATTTACAGTATAAAAAACAATAAAATTACGTAAAACAAATGTTTTAGTAATTTTAGTAGCGTTTTTGGACTACTTACGCTTAAAACAGACAAAACTTTATTTTTGTACTAACATTAATATTGAAATGTAATTTCATTAGCGATAACGCTTTTCTGTTAGTGGTAACAATAAAATGGCTACTTCAAATCAAGAAAGACAAAAATTATTTCGAGAATCAAAAACTCAAGCAGGCCAAGCAAGAATTTCTTGCTGGCTGGATGAGGATGATAATCGACGATTACAACGCTTAATGAATTCTTTAAACGGCAATGATAAAAAACAACATGGCTATTCTTCTGTTATCAGCCAAGCATTAAAAGAACTTGAAATCAGTCTAACTCCTCCCCCGCAGAGAGAAGTTGTTAGGTATGGTTTGCGGATTATGGACAATAGGACAATTAAATGAGCAATGATAATCAAGAAATCGTAGTTACCGATATTCAAATACCCTTCTGGTCAATGGTTGTTTTGATGGTCAAGCTCGCTATTGCATCTATCCCTGCCCTATTCATCTTATCGATATTCGGCATGTTGGCTTCTGGTTTCTTTATGATGTTTTTTGGCGGCATGGGCCAGTTTTAATTATGACCTACATTTCTCTTGAATTAGGAAAACCACCTGAAACTGTCGCTGAGGCAGTTGATAGGTTGTTGGTTGTCTTAAGTGATGATCAGAAAGCTGAAATAGCAGCTATGAAAGAAGATGATCTAATTGATCTGCACTTCGGTTTAGGCAGAGAAATTAGGAATGCTTTTGGCCTGCATGATCTTGGCAGTAAATTACTGGCGGATTGTGGTACGCCGCATCCTGATGATGGGGCTGGGGTGATTGTGAAAAAATTATGGGATCAATTGAAGTATGGGAATTAAAAAAGAAATTAACTTAGTCATTAATGATGATGAGAATTGTCATGCTGTAACTTTAATGTCCTGCTTACGTAATTCAATAAAGCTTGAGTGTATGGTTGCATTTGCAACAATGTCAGGCCTTAATGAAATCAGGGAAGATTTGAACTACGCATTAGAAAGAAAATTTAAAGCAAGGTTTGTAATTGGTCTGGATTTCTATCAAACAGACCCAGAGTTACTAACTACTCTATTTAATTTGAGCGAAAATAATGATCTATCTTTGTTTATTAGCAATAGTCGTGATTATTGCTACCATCCTAAAGTATATGCCTTCAAAAACGAAAAATCCTGTCATGTATTAATCGGATCTGCAAACTTAACCTCTGGCGGTCTTTATAAGAACAATGAGGTATCAGCATTAATTGAAGATACTGATGGCGAGTTTATGGAGTCTATTAGTGATCTAATTGATCAATTAATTCAGGATGAAGAAATTATTCTTGCCACTAGAGAAACCATAAAGGAGTACGGAAGAAAGCATGCTATTTATCAAACCCAGCAATCTTTAACTAAAAAAAAGATAAGTAGAGCAATACAAAATGCAGATGTAAATTATGAGGTTCTAAGAGATATATTATTAGAAATGAAACAAGATCAGTCAGAGTCTGGTTTTAATAGGCAACGTCAATCTAGGAATTTATCAAGGGATGAGGCAAAAGTTAAGATGAATGAAATAATTAATACGCCTAATATAACCTCTGACTCATTCATTGCTCTTTATGAGCCATTGGCTGCATATTTATGGCATTCAGGTGGCTTAGAACGCGGAAAAAACATCATAGCGGCGCAAGCTGGAAGGTTTCAAATAGCACTTACAGAAGTTACTGAATTAAATGACCCTAGTGTAGAAGATGCATATAGTATTCTTCATGAACATTTTAATCATATTCCACGAGCTGGTACTAATGTCATAACTGAAATTCTCCATACTATGGATAATGAAAGGTTTGCGGTGATGAACAAAAATTCGGTTGCCGGAATGTCTTTGGCAAATATTCATGGGTTTCCTGCGAGTCCGCAAAAGGGAACTGTGACAGCACAGCTGTATAATGATTTTTGTACTACAGCAAATGATGTACGTGAAGCTCTTGGTCTATCTAATTTCACAGAACTTGATGCACTATTTAATTACGCATATTGGGATTAACTATTGATGTTAATCTTCTCATAGATCATAGAAAAATTATTGACTCGCTCGGCTATCGCCCAGCACTTTATTTGATAAAAGCCATCCGTGGCCGTGGCAGAAAGCATCCATGCTATCTGCCATTAAGCATCACCGCATTAAACCCGCAATTGTTCCCTCCGCTCAAAAGCATACGTCCCTGTACGCTTTTGAACTGTCGGTCACAAATGCTAATCTTCAGTGGCTCTTTAAAGTTCATCGCGCTTTTCTTGCAGTCTTGCGTTATATCTTTAGTCGCTACGATTACGTCCCTGAATAAAACGGACAGCATCCCTGCTATCCTTGCGTTATGGTTACTTGGCTTTTATTTTCAGTCTGTCGGGTATGAATGTTGGGGGAATATCAAGCCTAATATAATTGTCTAAATCCTGATGTAACTTTAAGCTTTTACCCCAGTTTTGTATGCCTGCGGCATGGTTATTTGATGTCCGCCACCTCCCCCACCCACCAAAGCCCCGCAAGCTTTCTAGGCTTATCCGTCCTTCCCTATTATCAAGCTTACTTGGCCTTGTTTAGCGCTCTTTATTTGGGGCTCTGGCGTTCGGATGTCGGGCGTGTTAATTTAATACTGATTTAGTGTTAAATTAGTGTATTATTGGTATTATATTAAAATCAAATAAATACTAAAATTACACTATGAATTTACTATCTGATAAAGAGCTTTATGCGGCTATAACATACGCTCGTAATCTCAATGAAACCGAGCTTTTAGCAGTGAAGCAAGGTCAACAAACACCCCCTAAAAAAACTGTGGTGCAAATAAAGTTCGCTGACATTTTAAAAGAGTCGATTGATGATTACGCTTCTGAAAGTTCTGCTGGCGTGCCCTTTATAGCGATGACCCAAAGCATGACATTAGTCATGTTGAGTTTACTTGAAAGCTTATATAAAACAAAAACATTACACTGAATTAACATCAATTTAATACTAAATTAAAACTAATTAACCACTAAAACAGTATCATGATTATACTAATTGGAAGTCAGAAGGGCGGTTGCGGTAAATCGACAACTGCGGTCAATATCAGCGCTGAATTAGCTGGACGTGGGTGCGATGTTGTCCTGGTGGATGCAGATAGACAAAGCACAGCAAACAACTGGACAATGGATAGAGCCTCAAATGAGGCACTGGCAAAAGTTCATTGCGTTCAGAAATATGACAATATACGAGACACGCTTATTGATCTTAATAGCCGTTATGAATACGTCGTTGTTGATGCAGCTGGACGTGATAGTAGAGAGCTAAGAACGGGTATGACAGCCGCACATATTTTAGTTGTGCCATTCCGACCATCACAGCCGGATTTGGATACGCTGCCTAATATGCAGGAAATTATTACTCAAGCAAAAGACCTTAACCCTGATCTGATTGTTTTTGGCTTAATTACGATGGCTCCAACTAATCCGATTATCCATGAAGAAAAAGATACTCGTGAATGCCTAGCCGATTATCCAGAAATAAAATTACTGCATACTATGATTTGTGATCGTAAATGTTACCGCGATGCAATGAGTGATGGTCTGGGTGTTGTTGAAATGAATAACCCTAAAGCTAAAGCTGAAATTAAGAATATATTAAAGGAAATTCTTTAATGGTTAAACGTAGAGATCCGCAAGCAAGTAATTTAAGCGCTGCTAAAGCAGAGCCAACACCGGAACAAATTGAAGCATTTGCCGCTGGTGTTGATAACGGTAATGTAGAGTCAAAAGAAAAGGTTTTAGATCAAAATGCGCCACGCACTTTTAAAACCATGAGCGTACCGTTTAATGAATACGAATATAAACAGCTAGTAAAAGGCATTAATTTAAGCGGCAGAACTAAGCTTAATTTTGTGCGTTATGCGATGCTGAAACTTTCTAAAGAGCTCCAAGATGAAGATCAAAATTAACACTATTTTAGTGTTAATTTAATACTAAATCGGTGCATATTTAAAACTAAAACAGTGTATTTTAGATACTATATAAGTTTTATTTTCTGAATGCTAATGAACCTGAAACTGCGATTGATGGGCTTATTGTTTGGGAGTGCTCTTGATAGCTAAAAGTGGGCTGGTGTTCCACTACCTAAAATGTATAAATGTAGGCTGGACGTTACCGCTACCAGACACCAGCGCCGTGTTAATTATACGGGGTTTGAAGTCATCGGTACGAAAAATAACGCTAACATCTAGGTTTAGTATTTTAAATATAAGGTTTATTGCTTCAGTGTATTATCCAACTTGGTACTGAACTTTAAGCTTTGTGGCAATCTAATGAGGCGCACCTTATATAACAGTGAGCTTCATCAGTTTATATTTTAAGTTAAGCCGCGTTCGATAAACATCGAAAAGGTGCGCTTAGTTTTTTTTGATTTTTTCATGGATACTTGCGCTTTATTCTCAATATTGCGTGCTGTATTTCATGCTTTCCCTGCAATACACAATCCCAATGACTGGTTAGGCTATCGCCAAACACCATTTTGATTACTGCTCATCCATGAGCACTAGCGGACAGCATCCCTGCTATCCGCTTCTCGGTCTTGCGTTATATCTACGGTCTTTTGTGATGTGAAGATTTGCTATCCCTGCGCGTCCATGTCGTTTCCCCGCTTCCCTGCGGGGAAAACGGGCATCCATGCCCTTTTAAAACATGTAGAGGCTACGCAGTTATTTAAATCTCACCTCCGACAAGTCTACGGCTCAAGCAGTGGAGGAAAAATACAAAATAAAAAAACGCGGAATGATAAACCAAAAATGAATGAACTAAAGGTAGTAGCGCTAAGTGGTTCTAATTTTGCGAGAAAAACATTCGCAAAATAAGACCCTCTAAGCGCTCTCCACCTTGATTTCATTCATTTTTAGTTTCATTTAGTAGGCGTTTTTTTCTTTTTTAATTTTTTCTTTTTTTGGGATTAAGTTTTCGCGGTCTAAGTGGGTTCGGATCGTCTATCTCATTTCTCTTTTTGGATGTGTATTATGTCTGGTTTTGTTTCTGTTCGTTCATCTGCTCGCGTTGGTGCTGTTGTTTGCCGCGCTCTTTCTTCTGGTTGGGTTTGGGCTGCGCGTCCGCTGCCGGCTGGCGGTCGTGCTGCCGGCTTTACGCCGGCGCCGGCTTGCTTATTTGTGCCGTTCGGCTCCTTTGCGCTAGCATCTGGCTTTGCTCGTTCGGTTTCTTCTCTTGGCTGGCGTGTCTGGGTTCGTCCTGGCTCTTCTGGTTCGCCTATTTTTTCTGCCTGCGGTTTAGCTGTTCCAGCTTTCGCTGTGAAGGTGGCTTTGCCTGCTGGGTGTTCGGTTTATTCAGCTTGTTCTGTTTTGCCGGCGATTCCCGTGTTGTCCTCGCTGGCTTTTGCACTTTAATTTCTTCCCTGGTGCGCTTCGCGCACCAGGGAAGAAATTAATTAGTTATTAAGTCGAAATTTTTATATAATTTTAATATAAACTATTGAATAATATAGTATTTTTTGATAAAATATGATTATATTCATAGAGATATAGTGCTTCTTTTTCGGTAGTCTCGGGCACTTTAAAAATGGAGAAATCGGAATATCTTTAGCGGTGGGTAGCTTGCGCAATCTGATCAATTAGCAAGTAAAAACCGCCTCAATATATGATTATATTCATATTTTATTTAAATTTTAGATCCGTGGAGGATTTTATTATGTTAGTCAAATTAGTCGATAAACAACGCCGCGCGGTTAGCGTGGTTAAAACCGCTTTGCTTGCTCAGGGCATTACAGGGCGTTCTATTTGTGTTCATTCTGATAGTTGGATGTATGCGCATTTAGATAGCAAGCATGTTGACAGATATGCTGTCTTTGTTTCAGCTCCTGAAGGCGCAGATATAGAGCCGACGTATGAGACCGGGGCAAGTATTGTAGAAGCTGTCAGAAAAATAATTGATGCACTTAAAGGAGGCACAAATAAAAACGGCACTAAATCGGATGATCAATCCGAAGTAGCACCGTTCTAAATACTAACTTTTGTGGGCTAGGGTAGCCGCCCTGGTCCACATTTTCTAATCATTCGCATAATTAGAGGTTCAGAATATGACAACTCAATCAATTAATCAAGCTAGACCACTTTTTGCTCTCGGGCAAACACTCACCACGCCTGGCGCTTTAGTCGTCATGCATGGCATAGACATATCACCTATTTCATTACTTAGCCGTCATCAATGCGGCGACTGGGGTGAACTAAATGAAGCAGACACGCAAGCGAACGAAATAGCTATTAAGCATGGACTGCGCCTATTTTCATCATACGTATTCGATACGGTTAAGCTTTGGGTAATCACAGAGGCTGATCGTTCAGCAACAACCATTCTTCTTCCTGAAGAATATTAAAACCTTAGCGGGGTAGGGTAGCCGCTCGGCCCCGCTATTTTTCATCATTCGCACATTAGGAGATTGCTATGTATGCAGCAGCTCAATTGGTTGACAGGGTTAAACCTGATCAACAAAAACAAGATCAAAAACTCGAGGTTGTTTCTGCTAACCCGCTGGATCTTCCATCTGAAATATTTCAGGCAGGTTTAGACCGCCGTAAGAAAAACCGAGCCGCGTTAATGTTCTGGGTTCGTGAAGCATTAGTAGAGGGTAGCGACTTTGGGAAAATTCATGTTGTCAGTCGCAATAAATGCCAAGCAGGTAATCAATGCAAAAACCCCGCACATTTCAGCAAGCCAAGTTTATTTAAGTCTGGCGCAGAAAAAATTTGTGGCATGTTAGGCGTTACCATTAGTTATCCGACCTTGCCAGAATATGAAAAGGCAGCGTTAAACGGCATCAAACTCAGTCAGATCATTTTGCGCTGTGAAATCATCGACGGATCTGGGCGTATAGTAGCTAATGGTATTGGTGCGCGAGTGCTTTCACAAGATAACTACGATATAAATAAAGCGCTAAAAATGGCGGAAAAATCTGCACATATTGATGCAGTGCTACGCATGGCTGGACTTTCTGAAGTGTTCACGCAAGATATTGAAGACATGATGCAGCGTAGAGAAGCAGCTAGTATTGTGCAAGCTGAAGTGACTGCAACAGCTATCAATAATTGCATCAGCAAAGCACAGCATCAGCGCTTAGAGTCTCGTATTAAAGAGCTTGGCTTAGACCGGACGCGAGTAAAAAACTGGATGATTAAGGCATCTAAAAATAAATTTAACAACTTTTTAGAGCTTAATGCCGAATTTTACCAACTACTTTTTAACAAATTGGAACAATTCGCGGGGGTGGAAAATGAACATTAAAGATGCCCTTTCGATTCTGGCATTAACCGCGAAAGCTGATCAAATCGCAATTAAAACCGCATATCGTAAAGCCTGCACTAAATATCATCCTGACTGCAATGCGACGGGCTTGGAAATGATGAAATCGGTTAATGTGGCTTATAGCTTTTTACAAGAAATTGCCTACAACGGCGCTGAAAATCGCATTAATCATTAATCAAAACCGGCGACCCAAGGTTGCCGGTTTAACAAAAGGAAACGATCATGAACAACTTATCTTTATACCAAATTAGTGCCAATTATTTAGAGGCATTGGACGTTTTAACTGATCCAGAAATGGATCTACCCATTGAAGCAGTTACCGACACTCTTGAGGGGCTAGGTGGTGAATTAGAAGATAAAGCCATCAATGTGGCTAAGTTTTTACGCAACATCGAAGCAGCAGCAAAAGCGATCAAAGAGGCCGAGGTTGAAATGGCTAAACGCAGGAGGTCATTAGAAAATCGTGTTACATGGATGAAAGACTATTTAAAAGGTAGCATGGAACATACAGGCATCACTAAAATTGAATGCCCTTATTTTAAATTGTCGCTCATGAAGAACCCAGGAACCGTTAATATTACCGATGAAAATGCTATCCCTGATCAATTTAAAGAGCAGGTTATTAGCTGGAAAATCAACAAAACAGCTATTAAAGATGTTATTAAAGCCGGTGAGTTAGTACCAGGCGCATCTATTACCAATGGCACCCGCTTAACAATTAAATAAATCATTATCCTAGAGCCGTTTTCACGGCTCTACTTTAAATAGGTGAAAACATGAAAATAGTTTCAGGCGGTCAAACTGGAGTTGATAGAGCAGCCTTAGATGCTGCAATTGAGTGCAATATAGAAGCCGGCGGCTGGTGTCCAGATGGACGCAAAGCGGAAGATGGCAGAATTGCAGAACATTATCCACTAATCGAGCTACCAAGAGCCGGTTACAAAAAACGTACATTAAAAAACGTGCAAGATAGCGATGGTACGGTGATTATTTATTTTTCTATGCTGAGTGGAGGCACCAAGCTAACAGTTGACTTCTGTATCAAAGAAAAGAAGCCTTATGTTTTGATTGATGCCAATCAACTGAGCGAATTACAAGCGGTACAAGAAATAATCGCATTTATTGCTGAATTTAAAATTCAAACTTTAAACGTGGCAGGACCCAGAGCAAGTAATGCAGTTCGAGCGTATTCATATCCTAAAGCAGTCATAACCGAAATTATCGAAAAAACACTAGATAAGTAGCATTAGCTTAAAAATCAGAGCCGCTAATGTGGCTCTTTTTTGCATAAAATATGATTTTAATCATAAAATAAAGGGTCTTTAATAAAACATACCTTACAAATGAAAATAAGCAGCATCTTAAAAAATAAGCGACTTGAAAAAAGCCTGACACAAAAAGAACTGGCAGACAGCTCAGGCGTTACTCAATCAATGATAAGCCGCGTTGAAAAAGGCGAGCTTGAAAACATAACAGTCGGCATTTTAAGAAAGTTGGCAAAAGCTTTACATTGCCTGCCTATCGACTTGTTACCTGATTCAGATAAAAAACCCGAAAAATAATATAAAAATCGCAATGAACCCCTCTAATAATTACTATTAACCAACCACTTTTCACTGGATAACCCCTTCAACTCCACGCATCAAAGCGCCCTCAACACAAAAACAAACCTGTGTCATTCTTTGGCGTTATTTGGGGATAAACCAACCCGACAGCACGTTAAACACAGCTACTTATGACAGCTAAATGACAGTTACCCACATTTTCTGTGGATAACAGTGTGCGTTATTTTTGCGTAACTCACTCAAGCCTTTGTGAATAAAGGTTTATCATTAGATTGTACAAATTTTATACAGGACTAATGCAACCGCAATCATTGCCGTTTAAAAAATAGAATTTTAAATTTAATTATCGTTCGAGTAGCTGAAAATAAGGCATATAACCTATTTTTATGGAATATACCTTAAAAATAAGTATGTTTTAAGAAGTGCGGCACTTTGTCACATTTTTAAAGTTAATTATCCTGCTATGTTTTTTCAAATGAATGGTAATAATTGCGGACACATTCCAAATATACCACGCTGGTTTGAAGCACCAGAGCAGCACACGCGTCCGCACATAATTAAATCGCTGATTAATTCTATAAAAGACTATTACAAAGAGCCGGCGGCTTTAATTCCGTCTCTTAATTTATCAAATGGTTCTGATCGCAAACAACGGAGCGAGCGACGCGAGGCTTGTATTTCAGTGCTTAGTTGTTTAGTGCATTACTTAGACCTGGCAACGCTGCGCGTAGGCATACCGCAAGCGGATCAAAGCTTTAAAGGCATCACAATGAACTTTATTGCTGATAAATGTAGTCTAACGCTCAGGCGCACAGAAAGAGCAGTAGCAGATTTAGTTGCATCGGGTTTACTAACTATTTACCCACTTTGTGAGAAGTTAAAGGATGCAACATACAAAGGTTATGCAGCAATTAGAACAATTAGTATTAAATTATTTACAATTTTCGGAATGGGTGGTCGGCTTAAATACGAGCGTGACAAAGCAGCTGCGAGAATACGAAAAAAAGAACGTAAATCACTGAATAGCGCAAAAGCTAAAATTGAACTCATTATTGATTCATCAATCAACAAATCGAACAAAGGAGGTACAGCATCAGAAGCACTAAGCAACATCAAATCAATTCTAAACTCATGCTAAACCATTCAACATCGTTGTTTTTCACGATGATCTTAGCTGATTAGAAACTGCTACACCCTTTTAGCCCAGCATGGTCTTTAAGCACTTCCGCAAAGGTGTTTAAAGGCCATTTTTCATTTTTACACCCCTTATAACCCCTCCATAAATACCTAAATTTTCACCATCATCCAGTAATCTAAATTTATAAGTGTCGGATGAATTTCAAGCTTTTATAGAATACGGTTTTAAGTGTCAGTAGTCTTAGTAGTTAAGTGGCCGTGCTTATTCAGCTTTTTATTCAGATTAAAATAATGAGTCATTCCATGACAATTTTAGAAGTCATCCATGACTTCTATTAGATTGCTCAAACGCCGCAAGGCTTAGTTGGTTATGGTGATTGATAAGAAAATTTTTATTTCATGATTCTGCGCACTGTAGTAAGAGCCAACAGCCATTCTTTTATTCACTAACGCTTTGCTGTACAGTCACTCGCTTTTATCTAAAGACAAGGCCTCGCTTAATGAAATTAGCTATATTTATTGCGCTATCGCTTTTCACATCATCAATATTCTCTGCATCACAGACTAAATCTGATGTTGAAGAGCTTCTGATCTTTATCGATAAACTTTCAAAGTCAGCAAAGCAAAAGATTTCTCCCCCTCCATTTTCAAAATATCAAAGTGCAACAAGCCAGGTTAAGAATTTACTTCGCTTAGATTACGAGGGTTTTACAGTGTGGCTGGATTGCGCCCGACATGGTGCCGTTAAGTTTAGATACAACGCCCAACACGACACCGGTAGCCATAAACGTTACGGAAAATTTTTTCTTGATCCAAAGGTTCCAGCTGAATGTCAGCAAACGACCGCGAAAGCCTACGGCCAAAACTACGACCGTGGTCACTTAGTGCCAGCGAATCACCTTGATCATTCGGAAACTGCGATTAAAGCCACCAACACCATGACAAACATATTGCCCCAAGCCGCAAATATGAACCGCGGCGCTTGGTTAATGACGGAAGAAATTACCGAGTGTTACCGAGATATTGACGAGCTATTGATTATTGGCGGCGTGATTTGGGGAAATAATCCCGACGATGATTATTTTGTACAATCGCACGGTGTAAAAACACCTGATGCGTTCTGGAAAGTGATTATTCGTGGTGTAGGTTCAAATCAAAGGGCAATTGCTTGGATTGTTCCAAACTCTCAGGAGGCTAAACGGAAGAAGCTAGATAATTATCAAGTTTCAGTTTCTGAAATTGAGCGAGTAACAGGTGAGATAATGCCTGTAGCGGATTATGTTAAGTATGATAAAGCTAATCCGTGGGTTTTGCCGCGTGGCTGTGATAAAGGATAACTAATTAAAAGGTAACCTAAAAATAAACTATACTTCCATCATTAAGTTAAAAGTATGGGATTGGATAATGGAGCATAAAACAGAAAAGCGCGGCAGAAAATCTTTACCGCTAGATAAAAAGAAGCCACCCCAGGCAACGGTAAAGATAAATGACTTTATCTTACCTTTTGTTCAAGAATTAAAAGGTTACCTAAAAAATAATTTAGTAACTGAAAAAACATTAGTTCAGCTGTTCGATGTTTTAAAAGAAAAGGGCGATCAACAATCCAGCGCATTTAATGACCCGGATTCGGTCAGTATCGTTACCGAACTACAAGAAAAAATACACACCTTAGACGCCGAAAAACGACTTATTGAGCGCGCGTTAGCTAAGCGGCAAGAAATCAGCTTAAAGCTCACTCAGGAGCGCGATAAAGCACATTTGAATGCTGTGCATACAGAAAGCAGGCTTGAGTCATTAAAGTCGAGCTATCGCTTATTGAAGTATGATTACGATGTATTAATGCACCGAGAGCATGATTGCATGGCGATTAAGTGCGATGGTGAGCGCTGCACCAGACCTGCTACACTCGAAAAAATAGAACAAAGCATTGTGCTTCGTGTCTGTCATCAACATGCAAAAATAGTCGAGAAGTATTCATAATAATAAAAAAGTAACCTGTAAATTATTACCAGATAATGCCAATGGCTAAGATAGTCACAATAAGCACAAAACTGGCAGCGCTATCCGCAGCTTGCTTAATCTCTTGGTACTGTTCGTCCATAATTATTTGAATACGATTAGTGACTTGATCCTGCATGTGGATTTTTTGTTGCATGGTCATTCTCCTAGTGTTTAACGTAACTGCGCATTTGTCCGACGAGCACGCCTTGTATTTCGACTTGCTCAGGCTTGAAGTGCATAGCGGACATATGGGAATTAGCGGGTATCAGTAAGGTTTCGTGAGGGTACTGCTCAATAAATTTTAAAGTGGCTTCTGCTTTATCAATAAGAGCGACAACAATTTCACCATTACGGGCATGACTACGTTGCTCAATGACCACCCAGTCACCATCAAAGATGCCTTCTTCAATCATGGAGTCGCCTTTCACCTGCAAAATATAACAACTGTTTTCTGTTTTTATTTGATCAGGTATGGCCATATAGCTAATGCTTTCTATGGCCTGTATGGGTTTACCAGCAGCGATATAACCAACAAATGGGGTTTTATGCGATTTATCTATGGCTAAGTAATTTTTTGCTTTTTCAGTTAAGCGGATGCCTTTTTGCTTACGCTCAGACGACTCAACTAAGCCCGATTCAATTAAGGCTTGAATATGTTTATGCAGAGATCCGCGCGAACTCAAACCTAACGCCTGGCAGACTTCATCAAGGGTTGGCGGATAGGAAAATTTTTGTTGATTACTCAAGAGAAATTCAAAAATCTCTTTTTGCTTGCGGGTTAGATCAATCAATTTTGTTCTCCTTTTGTTTTTATTAAGCATATCAAGGGAACTAAAAAAGAACAATATTTATTTTTTTGAGGCTGTTTTCTTTTGTCTTTTTAAAAAATAAAAAAGAAAAACCTAAGTTAGATAAGTTAAAACATAGTTAATATAAGTTACAGGGTAAAAATATGCTCTGTAGGCCTTTATATACAAGGTATTGAAAAAATAACGGTTAGACTTGTACAAGGTTTGGTTAGACTTTTACAATATAAAGTTAGACTTGTACAAGGTTTGGTTAGACTTTTACAACATGGGTTAGACTTGTACAAGCCGCATTTAGTTCCTTGAATAAGGATAAAAGAACCTTGATTTAACTATAAAGTTTTTGATATGCCAATACTATTAGGGTAAGATTGGGTCATTTAAGGTTTTTGATATACCAATAGGTTATGGCTGACAACTTATTGCCGAATAGGCATCCACAAAGGGATTTTTTTACTTGCGATATATTTGATTCGTTTAGAGATGATATTGCCAGTATGGAGCATCCAGTATTCTCATTATCGAAAAATCCAGATCATAGAATGTTGGTTTACGAAAGAAATGGTACAACTATTAAAATTAAACCCAGCTATACAGGCTTAGCAACTATTTTTGATAAAGATATACTACTGTATTTGGCTAGTTCTCTAATGAGTGCCAAAAACTCAGGTGAAACTATTTCGCAAACGGTTAGATTTACTAGTTACGACTATATTACTTCAACCAATAAAAGCCTTGGTGGATCACAATATAAAATACTTCAAGAAGGCTTAGAACGACTCAATGGAACTCTTATTCAAACTAACATTAAAACAAATGGCGTTGAGATTACTGAAGAATTCGGCTTAATTGATAAATGGAAAATTGTTAAAGAAGATGAAAAAGGAAAGGCAGTTGCAATTGAGGTAAAACTTTCAGATTGGTTTTTTAATTCGATAATGGGCAATGCGGTTCTGACGATTGATAAAGATTACTTTAGATTACGGAAACCGACAGAACGTAGGTTATATGAATTAGCTAGAAAGCATTGCGGTAATCAGGTGACTTGGAAAATAAGCTTACAAAACCTAAAGGACAAGCTAGGCGTGACTTCGCAGCTGAAGTTATTTCGCTTTAATATCAAGAAAATCACAGAAACCAACCACCTTCCTGAATACAATATTTCAATGAAAGATGATATTGTGATGTTTACCCGTAAAGAACCGCCAAAAGAAAATAAAACGCCAAACTATTTACCTAAGCATGTGACTAAAAAAGAGGTTGAGAAACTGGCTAAACCTGGTGAGAGTTATGATCAAGCCAGGGAAAGAATTAAGGGGCTTAAATCGGCGTTGAGTGCTAAATAACTATGATAGAAAACCTAG
>JACUUF010000266.1 GCA_014859465.1 Methyloprofundus sp. | reverse complement strand
GTACTAAAACGAATTCCCTTTTTGTCTGCTCGCTGTTGCATGTAGCCATCAACGCGCAGTTGTTTTCCATCTTCCGAGTCGAGCAAACGAAAACCGCAAGTTTCTGCGCGACGATCAAGCCAGTGCGTGCAGGACTCTTGCACCAAGTCATACAAGAATGGCTTTTCGGTGTCTGCATTACTCCAATCTGACCAGCGATTTAATCCGCGCTCGGCAAGCAATTGTTTTTTTCTATGCATGACCACATCATCACGGCGCGATTTTCCATCGGCACTGTGAGTTACAACTGGATTCACGCGCAAATCAAATGCGAATTGCTGCCCTTGACTGAGTTGCGGATTAAATGGTTTTGCGTGTACTTGCCATGCCGATGAAATTGAAACAGGTTCGCGTGCCGACAACAGATAAAATCCTGGAGCATTATTTTCTCCATCGCGCCGACGAAATAAAAAGTCTCGTTTAGCTCCGACATCTTTAGGTAAAAACTGCCATAACCATTGATGTTGTTCATATGGGCCTTTTGCCCATTCAATGGCAGCTTCGCGCTCCAGGCCAAGAGTTGGCGTTATCAAACTAAAATACATTTTATAAACTCCTGTTAGACAAGTGTTGGCTGTGCAAGTAAAGCGACAAATTCAGGACGATCACCAAATTGCCAATGCGCCCGCGAAAGCAACCTATCTTTGCGAACTACTTGCAAATCCTCTTGAACTCCAGCGTTAATCCCTGAACCCCAAACTAGCCTTTCCAAGGGTGCTATCACTTCACCCGGATTTTCCGCTAACTGACCACGGTAGGCTTCCATTGCCTGCAATGCACTTTCAGCCACAATAATCTGCGGCCATAAAGGCAATGAGGGCGGGCAGGTTTTACGTCCGAGATACAACACATATTTTGGTTGCTGAATCGCTTGCGCCAAATCGACCAAGGAAAATGAAGAATCGTTTTTGGTTTGTACTACAACCAAACAAGCTGCGTCCTGTCGATAATCGCGCGTCGATAGAATCGTATTGAGTTCATCTTTGGGCATATTGAGCTCATCACGGCGAGTACGGTGCGGGCGATTTTTTAACAACACTCTGCCCGGTACTTGCGCGGTTTGGTAATCACGTAACAATCGGCCTCCACTTTGCACGCCAATCGCAAAACTTAATTCTGCTCGCAATCTTTGGTGCTGAACCTCATCACTGCGATCTATCCCTAAGGCCGCTGCTAACAAGCCAATTAATGCAGACTCACTTGGGTAATTAGCGCTGGGGCGATATTCGCCCACAGCGGTTTCACCCCAGGCCGATAAAGGTGCCTGCAATTGAAAAATTAAATAATTCATAGGGTTATTCTGCAATGAAAGTAATTAATGTTTCAAGGCTGCCTTCGCCAGTCTCTACGTTAAACGATTCGCGTGCTTCGGCGCATTTGCCATATACACTGTCAAAATTATCAACACGTTTGGTTAGCTCTTTAACAGCACGTTCCAACATATCTGCACCGGTCACAGGTTTTAAAAACGCCTGCGCTAACGAGCGTGGCTGTTGATCGCCTTTTTCTGCCAACACATAAGCCGCATACGCACGCGAGGCAAAACTATTTTGTTTACCGGTTGGCGACACCTTGGTGGCAGCATTCAATAAAGCGTGTAGCGATTGTTTTGTTAGCTCGGCATCATCGCCCAAATTGCTTTGCAATAATTCACGGTTAATACAGACATACAAATAAAATACGCCAGCGCCAAACCCCGCTTCGCCGATGTGAGCGGAGCCAGAGTCTTCATCACCATTATTTAAATCATCTACAGCGGTAAAGTAATCGTCCTCTACGGCGACTTTGTGAATAGTGATGGCGTGAGCGACTTGTACAGCGGCTTCCATATTAAAGGCAGGGCTTGAAGCTAGCATGCGGCCAAACATCGCAATATCCACTGCTTGTTTGGGTTTACTTAGCAGTTTTAATTGCTCTTCGGTGGGCGCAATGCCGGAGTTTGCGACTTCAGTGACTAAAGCATCAATTGCAGTTTGTTCTTCAGGGCTAAAATGCACTAACTGCTCAACATGCAAATCTTGATTGTTTTCTGTTTTCTTGTCTGATTTTGATTTACCAAATTGGCTGGCAATCAGTTTTGCCCACTCGCGCGCTTTTTTCTCATCAATATCTTTTGCTTGAAGGGCATTAAATATTTTTATGCCCATCTCTTTTGTGCGCACACCTACATGGCCCCCCATAGCCGCTTCAAACTCATCTGAAGTACGCCACGCGCGTTTCAAACTTTGTGACGAAATACGCAAGCGGTTGGCATCACCAACGATCGCGGTTTTAGGGCGACCGGTATCATCGCGGTTTAAGTTTGATGGTGGGTAACTCACTAAAAGGTGTAATTGAATAAAGCGTGACATATCTATCTCCATGTTTTGAACTAAAAAGTTATTAACTAAAAATTAAGCCTGATTTTTGGCTGGCCAGTGGTAAGTGTAAGCCCATTCTTTTTTGGTTTTATCGCCCCAGTACAGTAAGTCATTGGCAATTTGATGCACATTCCCTTGGTGCCCAATAATGGGTAAAGCGCGGCGCAAACTTAAAAAAACGTCATCTAGTGTGGCCGCTTCCAACAGCCTCCGAAAACGTAGTACCGAAAATGCTGGCCGTTCACCCTCAGACATAATCTCGGCCATCTTGCGACCATCATTCGATTTAACATGCGCCAACAAACCCACAATTGCCGCTAGGCGTTCGTTTTGCCAAGGCGCTGCATCTTCTGGCCAGCCCGAGCTTAAGGCTTGGCGATAAAACCTTTGATAGGCGGCAGTTAATGCCACTGCCGTTAAATCATGGGCACGGCGCAACTCTGCTCGTCCACCTTTATCATTTTCCAACCCCTGCCACCATCGCAAAAGCAAATGCCCTAAAGCGGCTTCTGGATGAAACGAAATTTTTTCGTTCATAGTTATCTCCTTACAGCCTTAGGCTGCATCCTGTTTAAATTTTTTGGTTTTTTTGTCTGTTTTAGCGGTTGGTAGCTTTAAGGTTTCTTTTAACTTGTTACCGCGTAGGTTTAAGCACAAGCGTTTATAAGCTTCTGCCGTGCGGCGTGGGTTTTGTTGTGCAATAGGTGCTGCGCCAACTAAATCAGCATCGAACAAACGAATAGCGGTTTTTATTAACAGGTCACGCCATTGCTCACGTAAGGAAGTAAAACTGTCATCTTCGCTTCTTGCCTGCTCGATCAGCGAGCGCAATAGCTGATAAAAGCTAGTTTCAGTTTGTGACCAGAATTTAGCGTCTATAAAACTGTAATCACCACGAGCATCTACACCATCACCAAACCACGATGATTTAACAGCTCCGCGTAAATAAAAAGCAGCCAAGTCTGCGGCCTCCAACCAACGCTGAATCTCACGCTGAAGATCATTTAGTTCATCCTTATTTTTTTCTGATAAACCATAAAGTGGCAACGTAGATTCATACCAACATCGCGCCTTCATATTGTCCATGTCATAACCAAAGGCATATAAACGACACTGCTTCCCTTTTAAGCGTTGCGATTCCAAAACATAGGAAACTATCGATGCAGGTTGAACATTCTTTTTATTACCTTGCAAACCTAATGACCATGCCAGCCAATGTTTGTAGCCAATTCCACCGGGCTGCGGATGAAGTGGTAACATTTCTCCTGGCTTGTTTTCATAATAAGGTGACAGTGAATGACTCCAGCCACCTTTATAGTCGAGCCCCTTGGCTTTAGTAATATAACGATCAACCAAGACCTCAGACTGACGACCGCAACAATCACATTCACCAGCAGAAATATGATCTAAATCCAAACGAATTCGCCGTGGGGTTCCCCAGAAATTGTGCGCGGGGTGAACTTGTATGGGTGTTAATTGCCCACCTTCTGCCTGAAGTGTTTTCATTTCCTTCACCCAAGGAAAACTGTACTCAAGTTCTGTTTTTGTCGCATCACCATTGGCAGCTAAAAAATCTGAACGTTTTTTTATGTTTAACCAGATCGTTTGCCATAGGGAATGAACATAGCCGGCAATAACAAGAGTGGTTAATGGCCCACCGCCACGAATAGAAGTATTGTGCCCAGCACCACCGCTCGGTGCGTTTGTTTGTAATGTAAATAACGCAGTAGCAGCGCAATGCAAACAAAGCGCGTTAACAGAATTACGTTTAATAAAATGATCTTTATTTTCTTTGAGCGTATTATCACCCGGCGATTCAATTAAAAGCGCTGAGATAGAATTAAAATCTTTTTGTTTAGCCCCTTCTGTTCGCAATCCATAATCCTGCATAAACCGCGCGCCATCACCGTCAAATACAAAGGCTTCAAGCACTGG
>JACUUF010000265.1 GCA_014859465.1 Methyloprofundus sp. | reverse complement strand
GGGGTTTGAAGTCCAGTGGTACGAAAACGTACGTTAGCGTCCAACTTAATTCTATTTGCAGCAAAAAGCCATTACGGAAGGATAATAATATTTTCTGAAGGCTGGTTTAACGGCCTGAGTAGCCCCATCATGACCTGCTCCGCCAGTGTAAATGAGTAATGTCCTAGCACATTCACATGTCTATGCAGCAAAGGCGATAACCTTTTCTCATCTTCTTCCCTGACTTCTTGTGGCTGTTGCCGCAAATGATCCAGCGCTGCTTGCATATATAGGGTGTTCCATAATACGACGGCATTGGTCACCAACCCTAGCGCTCCCAGTTGATCTTCCTGCCCCTCGCGGTAGCGCTTGCGAATTTCTCCCCGTTGCCCATGGCAAATGACACGAGCAACCGCATGCCGTCCTTCTCCACGGTTTAACTGCGTCAATATCCGCCGACGGTAATCTTCATCGTCAATATAATTCAGCAAATACAAAGTTTTGTTGATACGCCCCGCGTCGATGATAGCTTTAGTCAGACTGGATGGCCGATCACTTTTCAAAAGAGAACGGATAAGTTCCGATGCTTGTATGGTACCCAGTTTAAGCGACCCGGCTATCCTCAGCATATCATCCCAATGCTGTTCAATCCGGCGGGTATTGACAGAACCTCTGGCCAGATCATTGAGCATGCCATAATCCGCTTTTTTATCGATTCGCCAAAAAACCGCTTCACCGGCATCAGCCAAACGTGGTGAAAATTGATAGCCAAGCAGCCAGAATAATCCAAAAATTAAATCACTTGCTCCAGCGGTATCCGTCATGATTTCCGTTGGATTCAAGCCTGTCTGTTGCTCTAATAGCCCTTCTAAAACAAAGATAGAATCTCTCAACGTTCCGGGAACGACGATGCCGTGGAACCCTGAAAATTGATCCGATAAAAAGTTATACCAAGTAATGCCCTTAGGGAAGTATTTTCTATTTGGCCCGGCATTAATCGTCCGTACAGGTGTCACTAAACGCATTCCGTCAGCTGAAGCCACTTCACCACCACCCCATTTTTTTGCCAAAGAGAGGGTTGATTGATGATCGACCAATCGGGCGTTAGCCCGAACAAGCGTTTCTGCCCGCAAGTAGTTTTGTTTGACCCAATTCAGGCGATGGCGAGTCAGCCCCGGGATATTGTGCTTGATTAAGGGTTCTAATCCAATATTACAGGCTTCCGCCATGAGTACCGCACAAATACTGACCGACAAATCATTGGCACGAGCATTGGCTTCGCTCACATGCGTAAATTCATCGGCAAAGCCAGTATGAGTATGGATTTCCAATAGTAACTCGGTGAGATCCACTTTTGGCAATAATCCGGTCACCTGCTCACTGAGTCGAATAAGGCTAGGCGGCTCATCAAGTTTATCCAGGTTGGTGATGGTTAACGCGGGTTGTTTACCGGAATTGTCAATCCTGACGGCGGCATTATCCGCAAAGTTAGCGGCAACTTGCTTGTAAGTGGCATCCAGTTGCTGTGTGAGATTAGTAATTGCCTCTTGGGTTTGTACCGGCTGCCCAATCGAACGACATACTTGGATTCGGTTTGCTTGCCAATCAGCGCCGTGCAACAATTTCGCCCTGGGATCACCCCAACGGTCACTATTTTCAACATAGATATCACGCCTTCGTAAGGCATCTTGTAATTTGCCGAGAAAACACAGCGTGTACCCCCGTTTAGTAACTCGCCCTTCTGTATCAAAAATCAATCGTTTCCAGGGCGCGGAAATAATTTCCATAGGTGGCTTATCTAAAGTCTGTTTGCGTGATGTACCCAAAGCGGCAAGATAATTGAATGCAGAAAGCGTCGTCTCTCCGGCGGGTGCAGCCTTGAAAGTAATGTCATTGAGTAGTCGGGGCAAAAATCGGCAAACCCTACCATACTGCTCAATCAACTCATCATGAAATTTATCGTCATACGGGCGGGCCAGATCATGAATGACAGCAATCGATTCTTCCAATCGCTCTTTAGAAATCTGGGTAAAAATGACCTCGCGTAACTGGTTGTCTTGCGTTTCTTCATTCAAAATCTGTGCACAGACATCCGCTAATGTCAGCGCCGATTTATCCAAATCTTTCAGCGTCCGTAACCGATTTTTTTGACCCATTCTTTTGGCATTACCCGCAATCTCAGTCATGAGCATATCGAGTATGTCCAAGGCCTCATCCAGGGCAATCGTTTCAAAGGCCTTCACAAAAGCCACCAAGATTGCCGTCCGCTTATCTTCTGACATCCTGGCTATTTTAGGTACCGTGATGACACTCGCATAGCGGGCAAGGTTCTTCAAGCGAACCGGTGGTATATGGGAAAAATCGATTTCTTGCATGCCCAATGCCTTTAATTCAAGATAGCGCTGAACAGATGCATTAAAAGCAGGTCCGCTGATGGTTACCGGGCCTTTCTGATAACGATCAAAAGCTGATGACCGTGTGCCTTCTGGCACTTTGAGTAAAGTTTCCAGTTTGGCTTTTTGCTCCGTTGTTGGTAAAGCCGCTAATCGTCGCCACAGCCGGTTAACCGCTCTTTCCCGGATTTCAGAGATCAACCGTGATAAAGTCGTGGCGCCGGGCAGCAGTACCTTGTTTTGGTTCAGCCAGGCGGTAGCAAAGTCGAACATCAAGCTGGGTCTTTCGTTGCTAATCCAGGCACGGGTATAAAGTAAGCGGCTAAGACGGAATGCCCAAGGCGGATCGTTAAATTCGCGGTAGCCATAGTGTTCGCGGATAAGCGCGGTGTGTTCACGCTTGGTGGTATCCCTTTGAGCATAATCCGCCAAAATGGCCACATCTCCAATCGACAGTTGCCCGGCCACAAAGGCTTGGACGTTGGCAGGCACCAACGTCAGATCGGAGAGGAAGCATCCTAAAAACCTGACGGCAGTTAATTGCAGCGCAAAGCCAAATTTATTTTGATCGCCACGACGATTTAATATGAATGTCAGGTCTGCTTCATCAAGGTGAAAGTACCTTGCCAGCTGGATTTCATCAGGATTGCCGGCAAATTGACCGTACTGAGCCTTCTGTTCTGCGGTTAAAAAATCGACGGCCATCCCTATGCTCCAAACCAGAGATAAAATTTAAAGCTGTAGGTGTCTACAATATTATAAGTTTGTGGACAGTATATTTTCTCTGGAATAAACTGTCTATTAAATCGTTTTTCAGTGCATTAATAGACACTCTGTCTATTAATCGATTTAGGAGACAGTTTTAGGCAATGAGACTCTTTGGTTATGCTCGGGTATCCACGAGCCAACAGTCACTAGATATTCAGGTCAAGGCGCTTAAAGAAGCAGGGGTAAAACTCAGCCGAATTTTTGCTGATAAAGTCTCCGGTAGCCATATGCAGAGGGATGGATTAAGCCTGTTACGAGTCAAAATCGAAGAGGGTGATGTGATCTTGGTCAAAAAACTGGATCGTCTGGGTCGAGATACGGCGGATATGATCGCCTTGATCAAAGAATTCGATACTATGGGGGTTGCGGTTCGTTTTTTGGATGACGGTATCAGCACCGAAGGAACCATGGGGAAAATGGTCGTCACCATTCTGTCAGCCGTAGCGCAGGCAGAGCGACAACGCATTCTTGAACGAACCAATGAAGGTCGCATCGAGGCTAAAGTTAAAGGCGTAAAGTTTGGACGCAAACGCACCATTGATACGGAAAAAATAAGGGCATTGTATAAGAGTGGTATGGGGGCTACCGACATTGCCAGGCAAATGGGCATTGGTCGATCAACTGTTTACAAATCACTGAATGAGACGGATAAGTAATTATGGAAGCAATTAACAGGGTATTCTGGTCCAAATCTGCCACGGATATTTGTTACTCAACCGGCCATCGTAATTGACGCGAGATATACTCTGATTGTTTAAGCGCTATATTTATTCGGACAAAATGTTATGAACGATCCATATTTAGATTTAATTGATGCGCAATGGAGTAACATTGCAATGATTTATAATAGCTTTCGGGATAAAAAGCCAATTTTAGAATATGAAATTGATGGTAAGAAAATATTTTCATACCCAGCAATCGATTATATTAATGACTTAACTGAAAGAACTCGGAATAGAACTGAAAAGCAATATAAAGATGCCTGTAACAATAATCAATTTTTGTTATTTATTAAAGACAAAAGCAATAAAAAATTGAGATCGTACATTTTTGATATTCCTGAGTAAGGGTTGAGAATCTTGTTAGATGGCCATAACAGATGGCGAGTGTGGTAAAAATTAGGGACGTTTACGATAAATTGATATGCGCCTTAACATAGACGCTAACGTACGTTTTCGTACCATTGGACTTCAACCCCC
>JACUUF010000264.1 GCA_014859465.1 Methyloprofundus sp. | reverse complement strand
ATATGGGTGTCGAGCAAAATATTCATGCGTCTTGTCCTAAAAACAGCTTGGCGACTTGGTCGTTATGGGCATCAATATCATCGGGAATGATTAGATGTTTCGCTACGCCAATTCTGAGTGCGGTGTCAGGCGCGGTATCAAGTGGCACCAGCTTAGCAACTGGGCGACCGTGGCGTGCAATAATAATCTCTTTTTCTTGATGGCTTTCAATCGCCTCGATCAGTCTAGAAAGCTGAGATTTGGCTTCAAACATATTGACCGCGTGCATAGTATTTTCCTTAGCTAAGTTTGGTTTAGTTTGATTATACGGCAAGCTTTTCGGTTATCCAAGCTGAACCCGGTTGTATTGATTGAAGGCGAGTCCTATACCCTGATGACGCAGGATATGGTGGGAATAACACGGCGTCAATTAGGCAGCGAAGGGGTTGATCTCGCTCATTTCAGATCAGACATTTTGGCGGCAATCGATTTTTTAATATCGGGGATATAGGTTTTAACCGAGTGAAAACTGTGCTTAATGAAACCAGGCCTGGTGTGAAGCTGATAAAAAAGTGGAATATTTTCAAGTAATTGACGGACTTTAGTTTTTGTTAAGAGACAGACAAACACTGTGTTTTTTCGCCCGTGTCACATTCCTAACCTAAGCATGCCCAGTGCGTATAGAATAGTACCTAGTTTAGATGCGTTCACACAAGATCTAAAAAGCGTGGTTTAGCCGCCATAATTTATGCCTCATAAAACGCTAAGGATTGAAGTTAAAATCAACAGTAACACAGTGTTATGTTAATTCAATCTACGAAACTACCGATATAAAACAGCAGTTTTATAATTTATGGGCATGCTTAATGTATTTGGTTTAGGATATCTAATAATAGTTATATTTTTATGGAGATACCGAATTAAATGGGAAATTTAAATTTAGGCACAGTAGAATGTCTAGAATGTGAAAACTCATTCTCATGTAGAATTGGTTTATCTAATAGACGTGAACAAGAATTAAATTTGAGTTGTAAAGAGTGCGGGGCAATATCAACATTTAATATTTCTGAAATGAAGATTCTCTCCATGACTGGAGTTAAGAAGTCCTCAAAGGAACCATGTTACCATATAGATCTCCATTTAGACTTCCCTGTTTTTGAACATGATACGCATCCCTTAATTTCTCCGTTTATGATGTCTCATATGATGGGAGGAGAGTTCAATACATCAAAGCATGCTCATGACATGCACCTTTTGAATTGCATTTCAGAAAATATAATAGATATAAAAAACACTCTTGGTTTTTATTTAAAAAAGAAACATAAAAATTTTTCCAGGAAAGTTTCATCTTACCTAAATATAGAAGAAATAACCCCAGATAGCATCCAAGCTGAAATGCTACTTTTCAAATATTTATTTGAAATAATTGAACCATTTAACTCTCAAGAATCAACAAATGCTTCAATTGATCTGTTTTTAACTAAAGTTAAAGAGTTATCAAAGACCTCAAATTCAACTTTGAAGTTGTTCACTGATGAAATTGCTGAAAGCAAGTTCATCGAACATTCAATAAATGACGCCGTAAAAATATATCAAAAAATATTATTAAAAGAAGTGATATTTAGACCGTCACTATTCTTAGATCATGTTGATAAGCCCAAAGATAACAAAGTACCTTTTTTATTATCAACAAAAGACTTCGAATATATTGGTGATCTTTTTAAAGATATATCAGAGGTATTATCAAGGCAGCTCGTGGTTGTCGCTGGTTTGAATAACCTGCTAAAGAGAAATGATCACAATGAATTTAAAGTTACTCTTTCTGCAAAAAATAAAATCTTAGAACCTCAGTCTTTGAAAGAATATGCCGATCTTGATTTTGGTAGAAAGCTAAGTTTTATTGATTCATCTTGGTTTCCAATATCCAGTGATATTGCTGATAATCAATTAAGAAACTCTACTGCTCATTATAAGTGGGAGTACGACCCATCTTCTCAAGTTATTAAATATTATCCGAAAAAAGAGGGTCTTAATCGAGTAGCAAGCAAAGAACTACTTTTGATTGATTACTGTAAAAAAGTAATAGAGTCCTTTAGAGTATTCCATGAAGTAAACTATTTATTGCATATTGTTAATTTAAAGTCGCGAAATAAAATATAACAAGGCCATGCAACCTGACTCCGCAACCTGTTGTAATACCCCCCATTTTTAACCTAACCCAAAAGTAAAATATTTATTCGCGCTAAAATTCTCGATTAGCTACCCCAATCTACCACTATCAATTTCCTTCATGTTAATTTGAATTTTATTCGTTTGTTTTCATGTTGGTGGCGTCTTACCATAATCGGCGATCACACTTTCGTTGGTTTAAACAAGACAAGGAAACAAACATGACGATTAAAACGCATAACCTCGGTTATCCGCGCATTGGCGATTTTCGTGAATTGAAATTTGCGCTGGAGGCCTATTGGAAGGGCGACAAAACCCAGGCCGAACTCGATGCAGTGGCGGCGGAGATTCGCTATCAAAACATTCAAACGCAAATCGCCGCGGGCATTGAGCTGATTCCGCTGAATGACTTTGCCTATTACGACCAAGTATTGAATATGAGCACCTTGCTGGGCGTGATTCCTAAACGTTTCCGTCAGGAAAATTATGAGTTGGATGTGGCGTTTCGGATGGCGCGGGGGCGTGCGCCGTCGGACGACCAGGCCTGCTGTGCGGGGCACGGGCATCAAGCTAGTCCATCGAAAGCGGGCTATGCGGGGGCGATGAAAAAATGGTTTGATACCAATTACCATTACATTGTGCCGGAGCTGTATGACGACACTGAATTTGCGATTACCGATACGCGCTTGTTTGCAGAAGTGGCGGAGGCCTTGGCGCTCAAGGGCGATGGGCAGAATATTGACTTTAAACCGGTGTTGGTCGGGCCGGTGACTTATTTGTATTTAGCGGAAAACGTCGGTCATGCGATTCCTAAGCTGAGTCGTTTGCCAGCGTTGTTAAACGTCTATCAACAGATTCTGCAAAAACTGGCTGAGCAGGGGATTCACTGGGTGCAAATTGACGAGCCGATTTTGGGCTTGGAACTGAGCGCAGAATGGCAGCAGGCGTTTGATCTCGCTTATGCTGAATTGAGCCAAGCACCGCTGAAAATTCTGTTGGCGACCTATTTTGAAACCCTGGGCGCGCACTTGGATTTAGTGTGCAATCTACCGGTAGCAGGCCTGCATTATGATGGTTTGCGCGGCGAAAAGCAGTTAAATGCGCTGATTGAGCAGTATCCGGCAGCTAAGGTGTTGTCGCTCGGTTTGGTTGATGGTCGTAATATTTGGAAAACCGATTTGAATGCGGCGATTGCCAGCCTGGAAGCCGCCAAAGACAAGTTTGCGGATCATTTGTGGATTGCGCCCAGTTGTACGTTATTGCATGTGCCGGTGAATCTCGCAGTGGAAGACAAGCTTAACCCTGAGCTGAAAAGCTATCTGGCGTTTGCCAAACAAAAACTCGCCGAGGTAAAGCTGATTGCTGATGCGCTAAACGGTCAGGCCGATCAAGCCGCCTTGCAAGCAAACGCCAAGCTGATGGCAGACAAACAGCAATCTAAGCTGATTCACAATGCGCAGGTGCAAGCGCGTTTGGCGCAGTTGGCTAGCTTGCCGCTTGATCGTGCCGCGCCTTATAGCGAGCGCGCGCCACTCCAAAAAGCCAAGTTTGATTTGCCGTTATTTCCAACCACCACCATTGGTTCGTTTCCGCAAACGGCTGAAATCCGCCAAGCACGTCGTCAGTTTAAAAACGGCACGCTGACCGAAGCGCAGTATATCGAAGCGATGCAAGCGGAGATTCGTGATGTCTGTGAGCGTCAACAACGTATCGGCATTGATGTATTGGTGCATGGCGAACCTGAGCGCAATGACATGGTGGAATACTTTGGTGAGCAGTTGGATGGCTATGCCTTTACTCAGTTCGGTTGGGTGCAGTCTTACGGCTCGCGTTGTGTGAAACCGCCGATTATTTTTGGCGATGTGTCGCGTCCGCAAGCGATGACGGTCAGCTGGTCGCAGTATGCGCAAAGACAAACCGATCAGATTATGAAAGGCATGTTGACCGGGGCGGTGACCATGTTGCAATGGTCGTTTGTGCGCAATGATCAGCCGCGTGAAACCACCTGTAACCAAATTGCCCTTGCCTTGCGTGACGAGGTGCTGGATTTGGAAGCCGCCGGTATTCATATGATTCAAATTGACGAAGCCGCTTTACGCGAAGGCTTGCCGTTGAAAAAATCGGACTGGGCGGACTATTTACGCTGGGCGGTCAACAGTTTCCGTGTCACCACCTCGGGTGTGCAGAATGATACCCAGATTCATACCCACATGTGTTATTCGGAATTTAATGACATTATCGAAGCGGTGG
>JACUUF010000045.1 GCA_014859465.1 Methyloprofundus sp. | reverse complement strand
CGCCGAATAAAGTCAGAAAACTCCTCAAAATAACCTTTTGAGGAACCCCAGTTATCCGATTTCCAGAAACCCTCTGCTTTACTCATAAAACAACTAAATTGGCTTTCATCGAGTGGGTCAACTTGACCGCCATTAACCTGATAATATGATACTTTTAGTTCTTCTAAAATGTTTTTTACACGTATACCCTCATAGTTTTTGTCACAAAACTCTACCAATTTGTTTGTGTCGGCCAAAATGGATCGGCCTGTTTTATCAAAGAAAGCCTGGTCGATACGCAAGAATTCCGTCATTAGTGACTGGGCTTTTACTGCAAACGATGAGTTATGACCGTTTTGCTTTGGATCGGTGCCTTCGGTCATCATATACAATGGCATAAGCTTTTCCTCTAAGCTTTTAGCTGTATCAATCTCAAATGGGTTGAAACGTTGGTGTTTGCCATCTAACACTAATAAACGATCAGAATCACCCAAGATATCTGTCACAATCTGCTCGTATTCATTTTTAGCATCAATGACCAGTACTGAAGCTTCTTCACCATTTTCAGTTTCTGAGGCTAATGTCATATGCAGATAAGGCCCTCCCACGCTTTCTGTTTTACCTTTTCCACTTCCCCCAAAGACGGCTATATGTGCAAACACTTCTGCAGCTAAAGGCTTGAGTTTAAACTCATTATTTTTATTACTTTTGTTTTGCTGTTCTAGATTCTTCATAATGATTATCCTTCCTATTAATACTGATAAACATGATCGACAAGTTTTAGGTCAACAGCCTGCTGAGCACTTAAATAGTCATCACACTCAAACAAGCTGTTTAAAAATGTCTTCACTTTTTTCTCAAATGCTTCATAACTTCGACCTGCAACTGGCTTTATAACTTGACCACCGAGCTCTATGGCGCGGGAAGGGAATGCTTTATCAAGGCGATAATGACACTTAAGGCTGGGTTGAAAATGCTTGAAAAAGTCCTCAAAAACTTGCGTGTCAACACGCTCTAAATCTTCAAACATTCGCTTGGCCTTATCCGCTGTCACTGTCATCTGACCATTGACACGCACCTTGTGATATAAAATTCGCGCATCCGGCATAACATAGCGAAATCCCACATCCCCCATCGACAACATAATTGCGGCCGCACTGGCCACACTGGTCATGGCACGTGTTTCAATGACAACACCTAAGGAACGCCAAGTTTTAAGCTTAGACAAAAACAACTGCAATGATTTTAACTCACCACCCGGCGAGTCGATTTCAATGCACACATGAAAGATATGGTAGTAATTTGCAAGCATGTCGACTTGTTTGACCAAAGCGTTTATTGACGCAAAACTCACCTCCTCACTGAAAGTGATCGTAGCCCTATCGCCCGTGATTAATAAGTTACTCATAATTGACCCCCTGTTTGATTAGTTGATAAAGGCAGCTCTGCTCTCTTGTTTTCAATTAAACCAAAATGCAAAAAGAAAAACAATAGTATTTTAATTACTTTTTTTATAATCCTTGTTACTTTACTAAAGCTTGGCCACTCGATATAATTTAACCATTCGTAGAAAAAGACTTAATTAACAGGAATTTGAGACGTGCAAAAGTTAGACAGATTGTTTGATATTTTTTCGGGGGTCAGCTTCGTTCGAAGCAAGCAAGTTAATCTTGACGCAGTAAAGCAAACGGTTCTCACACCACCTGACCTTACATTAGGCAACGTGCTTGATGAGACATTAATTCAAAGTATCGATAAGGTAGAGGTCAAAATTAGCGTTCCTACAAAACGCTGGCTGAGAACCAATGATATTGTGGTTGTCGCGCGTGGCACAACCTTTAGAGCCGCGCTAATCACTGCCAAGCTCAAACCAGAACAATGTTTAGCAGCGCAAAGCTTAGTTGTTTTACGCCCTAACCATGCCCACCCTGAATGGTGTGTTAACCTTTTGAACTCTGACTGGTTTAACCAAACCTATATCCAAAAATATCACACACCCAAAATCACGCTGAACATAAAAGAGCTGAGCAATTACCAAGTACACAACCTAGACGATGAGCAACGCCGAGCCCTAGCCGATGATTTTTATCGCACCCGAGAAATAGTAAAGGCTGCGCAAGCCTTAATAGCAAGCGCAAAGCATCTTAATGAAGCTAAGTTAGTGAATCAACTTAAAGCCCCAAACTAATTGCACAGGATTCCAAAACCCCATGAGCACCTACTTCTTAGAAAGCACACAAATAAAAGCGATTGTAAAAACCCTAGAAGCGCACTACACAACAGATGAAGCGATAAAAGTTTTGATGAGTTTGTTACTCGTTGTTAAATTTTACCCAAGTTCGTTGGATTTAATCATTGATGACAAAACAGGGCTTAATCTAGACGAGCTGAGTAAGTCTATTCACACCTTAACCATTAAAGAACTCCACACCCTTAATATCAGCAAGGCTTATAAGCCTGGACTTGAGCAAGCCTTGATTCAGTTGAAAACAGAGATTGGCGCAAAGCCAATTGAATTGGATGGCGTCAAACAAACCCAATCTCTACGTGAATACCTTATAAGCCAAGACTCAAAATACAAACTAGAGCTCAGCAATGACAAACTGAACACTCTGATGGGCGCCATTTTGCTCAAATATCTTAACCTTAAGGATGATGAGAATATTTATGACGGCTGTGCCAAGACCGGTGAAATTTTCAGCTGGGTTAAACAAGTCAGATCAACAAAGCTCTACCTAGAAGAAAAAAATACATTGAGCTTTACGTTGGCTCAAGCGTTTGCACAAATGGAAGGACATCAAGAAAATAACTACGGTGCAACAAAGTTTTTTCAAAACTCTGCTTTAGATAATACAAGCTTGTTAGCGCAGGAATGTGATTTTTATGTCAGCAACCCCTATCACCCCTACCCGCTCAGTGCACAACAACAGACAATAGAACACCCCTACCTTCTCAATATTTTTATGGGCCGCTCAAACATCAATCGTAACTCAGCTGATGCGTTATGGATTCAACTGGCTTTACATAGCACGAAAAAATTCGGAAAGATTGTTATAGTCGTACAAGAAAAATTCCTATCCCGTCCTGGTTACGACAAAACCCTACGTGAATATTTAACAAAGAACAATCTTTTAGACACGATTGTGTTTTTACCTGCAAACCTTTCACCAAGCACACAAAGTCTACAGTGTATTTTAGTGCTCGATAAAACACGCAAACAATTGACGCATGTCAACCGAATCAAAATGATAGATATCCGCAGCTTTGGGAGCAACTCTAATGGCTACTGGCTCAATAATGAGTTGAGTGACTTTGACACTGCTCTAATGGAGGACACATCTGAGTGCAGCCATATCATTGGCCAAGACCAAATCATTGGAGCTGATTTCAACTGGCATATTGAACAATACCTCGATAAAACCGAGGACTTGCCCTCGGTTAACGAAGCTGAAAAGATGTTTTTTGAATCAGTGGTAAATCTAAAAAAAATTCTTAAGACTTGTTCGTTGTAGAAATTAACTTCAAATCTTTGGCTATATCAGCTGCATAGTCAGCTTTTTTGATCAACTCTTTGATATTAAGATCAAAAAAATAAAACCCTAAACTGACAAATTCTAACAAAGGCTCTTTATCTTTTTGTTCATTATCTTTCGGCTCATCATCCTTTAAAGATTCTATTTTCCTTATCAAGGACTCTAAATATTTCTTAATCTCAGATTCTTTTACACCTTCATGATTCAAAGAATTTCCAAGCTCATTAATACTTTTAGCAATGTCAATAGCTTCCTCATAATATCTAGGCAAAGGCAATTTCTCATCCAGTATAATTTTATCTAACTCTACTTTCGATTCAGGAGTAACTGTACAATCAACAAAAAAACTAAAATTATTTTTTTTATATTTTCGGCTCAAAGCTAGAAGATTGACAGCTACTTCAATTTTTAAATCTTTAAAAAAAACCTGCCAAAACTTATATATTAAAGGCGACTTTTTTAATCCTAATGTAAATGCATCAAATTTCTGCGGTTGGTTAGCTTTAACAAACTCTTGAGTAAAGTATTCAGCCCAAAACTCATGAAAAGCTCCCTCTTTGCTTTCTGGCCCATAACCATCGTACAAACAACCGCACTCCACTAATACATCATTATTATTTTTTGTTAAAACCTTAGAAACCATCCAATGACCAAGCTCATGTATTAAAGTTAAAACCATACCTTCTTGATCCTGACGATTTGTACATATAACAACCTTATTTTCTTTGCAATTATAATATCCAAGTTTTTCATAAATAATGCCATTATCATAAAATGGATCATCCGAATTTATTGGACATACGTCCAATAAAATAACCGGTTGATCAACTTCAGTGAAATTAAAATAACTCGAGTAGAATTCTTTGTATTCATCATAAGTACCTTTGAATATATTTTCTTTATTGTTCACTTTAATAACACCGTTTATTAAATTTTTTAATTATATATCTGCTAAAGCCTTACCACTACTCTTTTAGAATCGACTCTAAATCATCGATTGTCTTTACTAATGGAACCTGTTGAGCACCAAAATCTACCAAAGAGTTCAATATTTTTCTGTGGTCAATATCAATTGCATTGTTTTTTAAATACAACTCAAATGCTAAATCCATTAAATCTTCATCTTCACCAAAGAAAATGTCTTTAGGAATTTTTTGACCTGGGTCATCAATAAACTTTAACTCGTCAATTGTTGGATTGTAGTGGTCAAGTTTTTTTGGCCACTACAGATGCTTGGTTTTTTCTTGATCGAATTGGCTCATAGTATTTTTCCTTTTGGGGAGATTTTAATCTATAAGCGTTTACACAATGTAATTTACAGGCTCCACAAATATACTCACAAAAATAAAAGCAACTCATCATTATTAAGTTTAACTCTTGTTACCAAATCCTTTTCTTTCATCGATAATTTCTTGCAGCAGATTAACCGCCTCATTTAAACAATCGGTTTGTGCATAGGGAGCTAAAAAGCTAGCCCATAATTGGTCACTAGGCCTTGCGTTCACATTACCAAAACTTACTGCCGATTCTGTTATCAAGTTTTTAATTAAAGAGGTCTTTAAAGTTGATGGAATTTTTGAAAAGTCCGGATATAAAATTTGTTTTATTCCGTTCATTTCAAGTTTACGCATGCCCTCTTGTGGTGTACTAAAAAGCTCAAATTGTATTTGACCAAAAATAGATAGTAGCCAAGAGCCCAATAACATCCTTTCTTCATAGCTTGGTAGCTTCACCATTGGAACATTAGTCGACAACAATATTCCATCTTCTTCCAGAATACTGATTTGTCCTTTGGTCCTTGATGCTCTTTGAATCAAAACCCATCCAGGGCCAAGGTTTTTTTGATTACTTTTGATGTTTGCAATGACTTCATTTTTGGTTTTTATTTTTTTTGCTTGAGATCCACTACTCCGCTTATGAACTTTAAGATAAACATCAACAATACTATTCAATGTTTGATTATCAACATTTCCTGGAATATACGCTGACTCTGGAGGTATAAATGACGCTTCAGGAGCAGAACTACTGTTTAATATTCTAGGCATGGTTTCAGTTGTATTCAAAACTGGTCGCAACCAACTTTTAGGTATTAGCTTTACAATGTCCGGGTAACGAGGTTTGACTCCATCAAATACGGTTAAGGAAGTATTTCCATTATTGCCAACAACGCCTCTCCTGACTTGCTTTCCAGGAAGCTGAGAAAGCCTTTGAAAGCTTTTAAAGTATCTATCCATAAAAGACTGGACTCTCAAACCTGCACCAATGAGCCCTTTCCAACCATCTTCGGCTAAACCAAGTAACTTCTTTTGGGAAATTTTACTAAGCTCTACGCCATGAGCAGGAGTTGTGCTTTTCGAAGTTAACCCAATTAAGAGCTGAGAAAAGTCAATATCGCTAACTTTTTTTTGCACTTCAACCAAAAATATCTCTGAGTTTTTATTTCCTTTTTCGCCTACTAGAATGACAGTTTGCTTGGTAACACTCTCAAAAATTCCTTTACTGGGGTAAAGAACAATGTGAGACAGACCAAACTCTGAAATCAAAAACTTTCTTAATTTTACGACTTCACTAGATAACCTGTATAAATGTTGTAAAGGGAAAACGGTGACCATTACTGTACCAGTGCTAACTAAGTTAGTTACTAACTCTAAAAACAAGGCTTCTAGTGCAATCTGTCCTTCATTGAGCTTTGAGCATGAACCAGAAAGGGTTTTGATTCTATCTATGAATTTATCTTTAATATTAGAAGATTGAATACCTGATAAGAAAGGAGGGTTCATTACCACAAGTTTTACTTTGTCAAATTCATTTTTATCAACTTCTTCAATTCCTGAAATAGATATTTTAGGAGAATTTGAAGGGTTAATTACCGATGCAAAGGCTAAACCTAAACGTAGGGACAAAGGTTCAGCAAATTGATGTTGTATTTCGTTTGCCCAAACTTGTGTGGGATTTATTGATGGAAATGCTGTTATAGGCAGTGCCGTCAATAATCGACCGCTACCACTTGCTGGATCAATGACTATCTCATCCACTAGTAATTCACGACCTAATGAAGCCTTTGCCATTATTGCCATCAATTGGGCCAACTCTGCATCTGTTTCAACTATACCTAAGCCTTTCGGAGCTAATATTGAATTAACCAATTCTGCAACATCATCCCCTCTGCCTAATAATTTACCACTCTCATATGCTTCTAATAAAATAGATGATAAAAATGCATCTGGATCAGATGTTAAAGGAAGCGGATCGCAAAAAATGTGTTCAAAGTCAACACCAGAGCCAAGTTGATTTATTCTTGAAGGATTGGATTTATAGAAATCTACACTTTTCCAGCTAGCGGTTAGTGATTTAAGGTTACTTTCGTTTGACGATG
Source organism: Methyloprofundus sp. (assembly GCA_014859465.1). GTDB lineage: Bacteria > Pseudomonadota > Gammaproteobacteria > Methylococcales > Methylomonadaceae > Methyloprofundus. The sequence goes on along the minus strand of JACUUF010000045.1, from coordinate 18,460 downwards.
CGCCGCGAATATATTCAAAGGCAGCAGTTATGAAAATTTGATGCCATTTATCTTTATTATCGACTGCGGCCTGTATGTTATTTTGAAATTGCGTTAAACCTTTTGCGTAGTTATACGGGGTGTTTCCTAAAGTAATTTCCAAAACTTCTTCAAGACAGTCTATTAAATTAGTGTAGAAGGTATTCGTGTCTGTACTGCCTAGAACCCCTGCTTTAGCGTGCTGCAATTCGATTAATTGAGATAATGTTGTTGGCCTTGCACGGTCATATCTAAACAGTTCAGTCATCTCTAAATTTGAAGCACAATAGAAATTTGTTTGGCATTGAGCACCAAGGTTGGACCAATAATCTCTAGCCTGTCTTCGCCCACCACCTCTCAAGCTACTTTGCGTTCTTTTTATTTCAATGGGTAAGATTACCTTATTAGTTGAAATATCAATCAATGCGAAATCTACAGGGCCTGTTGGTGTAGGGAATTCTCCTACTATTTTTATATCACCCAATAATTTTTTCTTATTAAGAAGTTCTTCCAATGCTTGTTTAAATACAGGATGGAAATCTTTGGTCTCAGATGAAGAATAATACGGCAGAACAGGTCTAGTCATTAAAATAAATCCTTTACAATCTCGTCTGAAGTATTGCGCACCTTTTCATAAGTAGCTTCGGTGAGAATTAAATTTTTTGCAGCATCAACCAAAAAACCTATCTGCTCTTTGGGAAGCTTTCTCCAATCTGGCAATCGAACTTGATTATATTCATATAACTGTAGTTTAGATAACCCATTACCTTGATTCCTTGCAGCAGAAACAATCATGTCAAGATAAACACTGCTGTTCAATAATAGCCAAGCAGCTTCCGATGGAAAATCATCTTTAGGTATTGAGACATAAAAATTGTCAGATACTGCAATATTTTCAGGGTTGAATAAGTGCCTTGCAGCATCCCTAATATAGTAATTGAAAGATATTGGGCCTCTTATGCCAGATATTGCAGTTTTCGTGAGGTTAATTTCTTGAACACTTGCCTTTTGCTTTAACCAAAACTCAGCTTTAGAACTATTGTTATTAGGCATATCTTTTAATAGGTATGCTCTTTGATCAGGCTTTATCAATAAACTAGATAGAGTCGATTGCTTTACCAAAAACGGCAATGCTTCATCATAATAGAGATCTTCTTCTCCAGCTAAGAATACTTTTCTTGAAGGCAACCCTGTTCCTCTTCTGACATTTAGAAGCTCATTTAAAAAAACCAGACCATCCTCATAAGCCTCACTCTTACTTGTTTCTTCCAAAGGCCTTTGACGCTTTTTGAAGAATAAAATTTGAGCATCAACCAATACATGATTGAACGGAGTTTTAACATGCTTTTGGGAAATTAGTTCTGCATGTCTTTCTAGAAGCTTTAAAGTCTCTTGCCCATATCTTGTTTGAGAAATTGCATCATAAACTATGGCGCATAAAATCCCACCAGGTGATAGATCTACGATCCCTTTTAAGAGAAATAAGGCAAACAAGTTTGCTCTGCGCGCAACCTTACCACCAAGTTCATGCTGTAAAAACGAATGATAGAAACGCTTATCGTCAATAGGAATATTCTCTTGACGTATATAAGGAGGGTTCATTATGAGGGTATCAAACTTACCCTTTAATGTTGTTTCTTTTAGATAGTCTCCTAGTTGCGCGCACCCTTTCAAACCAAGCTTTTTAATGACACTACTGGTAGCATCTTTCATACGATGGTCAACATCAATACAGTGGAAATTAGCTTTTAATACACCTGCCTCATAAAAAGCTTTAGTAAATGTTCCTGGGCCAGAGGCTGGATCAATAATGTTCTCAGGTGTTGGATTGAGCTTTAAACAACCTACAGCCATCTCAAGGGCAATATCACTTGGTGTCCAAACCTGACCAAGCTCTGATTTCTTCAGTAAATCTTTGTTCAAGATACTCATTACAATAGTTTCTTTAATGATTCTGCAATGGCTTGCGCCATTAAAGGAGGAACGGCATTGCCAACCTGCATATGAAGACTTCTCTGACTCTTAAAGCTTGGTATAAAGTGATCAGGAAAGGATTGAAGGCGCATAGCTTCCCGCACTGTTATTAAGCGCTCTTCACGATGATGGTAATTTGCACCAACATTAGGGCGATTAAAGTATGTATTTATAGTATACGCAGGTTTTTCAGGGTGTAACCTTCCATAAGTCGTGGTCCGCCCTCCACTTGCTTTAAATGACATAATTCGTTGAGTGGATATAGAATCAGGAATATGAGTATAATTTCCTCCTGGTGGTATATGCTTTACAAATTGTCGATCTAACTCAGACATCGTAGGCATAGACTGCAAAGATACTTCTCCCCCCCCGGCCTTACGCATAATTCTAGAGTATGCGGAATGAGGAGCGAATAGATACTCAGTTAAATTTTTACTACCCTTAGGGAGAGGAGATGGTAAATCATCAAGAGCTTCTGCAACTGATACTGGAACTTTTAGCCCATCTTCTCCAAGAATCTTTGCAAACTCATCAGAACCAATGATCTCAAAACTCTTGCCTTTTTTCTTATGTCCAATCATAAAAACGCGCTGTCTTTTTTGGGGAACAAAAAAATCGGTTGCTGTAAGTTTCAACACAGATACTTCATATCCCATTTTATTAAACTGTTCAGCCAAATACAGATGCAGCCTTTGCCCGTCAATTCTTGACGCCATTAACCCTGGTACATTTTCCATCACGAATGCCGTAGGCTTAATCCTTTCCACTACTTTTTCATAAGCGAAAACAAGCTGGCCTCTAGGGTCATTTTCAAGGCGTTTACCGACTAACGAGAATGCTTGGCAAGGTGGTCCACCAATCAAGATATCGGTTGCTGGAACTTTCTCTATTACATTCCAGATATCATCAACCACCACCTCATGTCCAGTTAAAACTGAATAAGAAACAGAAGCATCTTTATCGAATTCATTGGCCCAAGCAAGATCGTAACCTCCTTGCTGAAACCCAAAATCCAAACCTCCACAACCTACAAAAAGCCCTGAAACAGAAGGCTTATAAATTGACATTTATATAATTCTCTTTATTCTGAAGTTATTCAGCAAATTATCAAATTTCATGTAATTATCATGTTCTTTGAATATGTACCAAGGCTCGAAATTTTAACATTCGCAGGTATAAAATTTTAGTTTTTAGTTTCAACTTAAACTGTCCGCTTCCCCATTAGTGAAACACTGGAAATGCAAAAAGTGGCTTAGAAAGCCTACAAAAAATTGACCATTACAGTTTGATGCGGTCTTTGATTTTGAGCTGTAGATCGTCTAAATCTGCTAACGCACTCGGCTGTTGCGTCACGTCATCAACCCCTATTTAAATCTCACCGCCCTGCTTGGCATTTAGAAACGCGACCACCTCTTTCTCAAGCGTGTCGGTCAGCTGGCGTTTAAATTCAGTGCGATGTGATTCAGTCATAATTCTTATGGGTTAAATTTATTCATGAATTTTACAGCATACACCCTGCTAGTAAACATTTCATTAGGCCTCAGGTCACATCAGCGAGAAAACAAACGGCCAAACCGTACCGCTTTGTTTGGCTTGGATAAAATCAACATCAAGCAGGTCAGCGAGTAACGCACTGATTTGCTCCGCTTCTATCGGCTGCTCAGTGAGCGATTTTATCCAGCGAATCGGTGTGCCGCGCTCAAAGGTTTGTTGTAACGCGCTACGCGGTATGCCGACCGAATAGCCGAATGCGCCCTCTTGTTGATAAATATTGAGCTCCACCAGGCCTGGTGTGTGGGTTGCTAAATTAGCTTGGGATTTACTAAAGCGTAATAAAATGCCGTGTTTTTTGATAAAGGCATCAAAAGATTTATAGGCTTGCGTGGTCTTTCCTAAGCCTTTGCTGGTTAGTTGGTTGATTTGTTTGCGGTTAAGAATTTCTTTGCCATCGTGTTCGTTTAGCAAATGCGTAAACTTATCTAACCGCAAGCATTGTTCAGCATCGGCTACCAGGCCTGGTGCTTGCTGTTTAAAGCTATCGAGTTGCTGTAGCCAGTCTTGCGGGGTTTGCCAATGTTCTGGCAGTGGCTTTTCGATTTGTTTTAGCACTTGGCCGATTTGAGTGTAGTTGGGCATCACCTGCATAGCCGATTCATAAAAGCCGAATAGCTGCTTTCCGATCACCATTAGCCCAATGATGTCGCCCAACCAATAGTCTTTTTGTTTTTGCTCTGTCCGCGCCTTACGCGCTAATTGCAACCAGGCCTGGTGGGTGCGAATTTCGGCTGTCTGTCCGAGTATTTCATCTTCAATAATGCTTTGTTCTATTTGCCCCGAGGGTTGAATTTGCATGCGCTTAAGTGAAATATGCTCTGGTTCTAATCTATGCTTTTCGCGTTCCTCTCGGCTGAGATTGCCCAACTTTAAAAAAGTCACCGACTGGTGGATTTGATTCCTTTTGCAAAACGTTGGCCAATCGAAACTGACCAACTGTTGTTGCAAGAGTTCTTGTTTCAGTTGTGCTTCTTTTAAACAGACTTGCAAGATGGGTTCACGCGCTTTTTCGTTTGAGGCATCTAACCAGGTTTGTAAAATCAAATGCTGTATGGCGTGTTTTGGATTGGCAGCTTTGTAGGGGTCGGCAATATCCAGTTCCTTGTAATGTTCAGGCGCATGGACAAGACGAATATTGAGTGCATTCGACTGAGTTTGCTCGGCTTGGGTTATAAACAGGTCTGGTAATGCAGATAAATAAACTTGAATCTCATGGATTGCAACTTGCGACTGTGTGGAGTGAATTTCATCGACCAACACAATGTTTTTGCAGTGCAATATTATAGCGCGTTTTTTGAGCGGCGTAGCTTTGTCCAGTTCTTGGTGGTCAATCACCTTGAGCTCATTAAACGAAAGTCGAACATAGTTGTTTAGGCGTTTTTTGATGCGCTGGTGTAGTTGTTGCCAAACACCGAGTTTGCTTTTGTTAAACCCTGCAAGATTATTGATGGTCAAAAACGGCAGGCTGGCTTTTGTCGTTTGACCTTGGAAACGAAATTCTTTTGCAATATAGGTGGTGGGCTTTTTAGTTTTAATATCGTTGGCAAACACGCGCTTAAAACTGCCGCCAGTTTCTAAAACATATTGCGGCTTGGGTATTTTAGGTGGTTTGGCACTTTCAACCCAACCTGGGGATTGGACGGAAAAATTTTTTGCTTCAAGCGTAAGCACTCCCTGAAAGTTAATCTCGACTTTTAACGCAAGGGCTTTGAATTTAGACGAACTCACCAGCCAATAAAACTTTCCGCCCAGATTGGATATAGGCTGTTGATCGCTGGCACGCACCGCAGTTAGGCTATTGATAAGTATTTGCGCCAGCCATTTGCCAAAAATACCAGACCTGGTTGCGGAGTCATAATCGGTTTGCGGTTGTTCTATTGCTTGTATGATTTTAATGGTGACATTAGCAAGCTTGTCGTGCGATTGCAGTTGGTGTTTGATTTTTTCGATGTCCTGCGTGGCATCAAACATAATAAACATCATACTGCCAAAACCATAAAGCACCGCTTTAGCCGGATAGTCTTGCAAGGTTTGATCGAGCGTGGGCGAACCAAACCAGTTGCCTTGGTCACGCTTAAGGCATAAAAAGCGAAAATCTCGATTAATGGCGTCTAGATCAAACTCAAAGCAGGCCCGGTTGGTTTTGACCTTAGTTGAATTGTCAGTTATCTGCTTACTCATCACCATACACCTCTTTGATTAGCTTGATCGCTTCTAGGTTCAAGTTGCCATTAGCTACCAGGCCTGGTATTTCAATAATATTGGTGCCCATATTAATCGGATGGGCTTGTTGCTCGCCCCAGATATTTATCACCAAAAGTTTTTTCGCGCCTATCTTGTTCATTTTCTCGCGGACTTTTGTGCGATAGGCTAAGGCCTCCTCATTCGCATAATTCAGCCATAACTTGAAGTCGATATACACGCTATCTTTTAACTTGAAGTCAAAGACCTCATGGTATTCACTGGGTAAGGCTGACAGTGGGTAACCCAGCAGTCGTTCAAAAATATAGCGTCCAATTTCTTCACCTAACGCCCCTTGATAGATGTTCTGCCATAGTACCGGCACTAACCAGTATTTTGATTTTTTGTGGTGGGTAGCCCAACCCCGCTGGTCAAAATACTCGGTGAGACCTGGAAGCTTCATCAGCTGATTTAGCGCTTGCGTAAGCGTATCCGTTGTGTTCATGCCACCTTGATAACGCTCTGAAATCTCAACGCCTTTTAAATCTGGGTCTTTCGATTTATACCAGTAATTGTTTTGTGGCAGCGGCAATTCTAGGTACAGATCAGATTGATGGTCCGCTGGCAGGATTTCAAAACATGGTTTGATCAGGCAATATTCACGCAGTTTTTGCCAACTTTCTATATGGCTTGGACTGGTGATGTTTCCTAACATTCGACTAATGTAATAGGCAACTTTTTGATTGCGGTTTTCGGCCTGGGTGATTAATCGTTGGTCTGCGCGAGCCTGATCTGAAGTGATGGGGGCTAAACTTAAAATAGCCTCCACTTCAGGCAATAACGGTGTGGTCGCCGGCAACTCGGCTTGTTGCAGACTGTGTATCATCGCTTCACTCAACCGAATTTGAATGCGCGGTGCTTTCTTATTGGTTCGGCACAAACGCCCAATGGCTTGAACCAGTTTTGCTGCGACCGCATTGTTATAAGACTGCAAGGGTTTTAAAGGGGTTTTATTAAAAGCTTTGTCATCATAGAGTGCTTTTAAACTATGCTTCACCAATTTGTTTTTACTATCCGAGCTGATTTCACCTGTTTCATACAGGTACATAATTTTAAAAACCCGGTCTATCGCGTTTTTGAGAGCATAACTCTCATCATTTGTTCGTGGGTTGGGCAATATTTGGGTCACATCATCCAAATATAAACCGTTAAAATCCATCTCGGTGCTGGGGTTAAGATCATTAATCTTTATCACCGTATCTTTCAGATTCTCTGGGATAGGAAATTGCAAGTTCTGACCAGCACCCAAAGTGGCATAACTGGAGATCACAAACACTCTTTTGCCGGAGGCTAATAAGGCTTGTACCTCGTTTAAATCTTCTGAGTAATTGGTACTTTGCAACACCTTTAGCACCAGGTCTGGTGTTTTTTGTGCCAAGTGGTTAAACACCCGCTCGACCCACTCGATATCAAATGCTCGATTGTTCTCTTTCGGCAAGGCACTAAATAACGCCAAATACCCATAAAGGTCGTCCACTTCAATAAACTGTTTCATACTGGTAAACAGGTTGATATAGCGTTGCAAAGTATAATCCGGTTTACCTCCCTGCGACATTTGATCGACCTCATCCATAAGCTGCTCAACCATCGTGTCGTCATTTAATAGCTCCAGCAATGCTTGCTCAAAGTCTGATTCATTTCTAACCACACCTACATCCAACTGAATCTGCGCATAGCCTTTGGTACGTTCATTAAATTCCGTTTGGATACGCGCATGCTCTTCATCCGTTAAGCTAAGAAAATTCTCTTGAAGATGATTTCTTAAATAGCTGAAGTAAAAATTTCCCAACGGATTATTAAACTCAGCGGTAGCTGAAAGCCCAATTACCCTTGCCTTATCACAGAGATAAGCCAAATAATTTTCCGGCGTATCGGTAAACGCATAATGAGCTAATGCAGTGTAAGTATCGTGTTCTGGGCTGTCACTCAACTCGAAAAGACTAAACCCCTGCGCACAAAACCCAGAGAAATTCTCATCGTGCGGTGGTTTAAACCGAATATTGGTCGCATACTGTAAGCGTGCATCAAAAAAAACCTGCCTAAAAGGATTGTTTGGCTCAATCGCATACTCACTCATCACAGTTTTTAGAGCCTGTTCGCGCAGCATTTCATCTCGGTTTGAACCGCTATCAATATTTTTATTTTCAAGGTAGTTTTGCGCCACATTAGAGATATTACGCTTGAGCATTTTAATCGCGGTTTGCACGCCACCTACTAATGCGTTGAGTTTATAGTTCACTTGCTCACTATTTTGGTTGGCTTTTATACAGTTTACGCCTTCATCTTTATCTGTTGTCACATCTAAACGTTTTTCAGAAACCTGAATGGTTCGATAATCGCTAAATAAAAAATGACGTCCCTGTTCTGACTCCACTGTTTTCAGTTGCATACCCAGTTCAAAGTGGTCGTAGACCTCTTCCATTCGCCCAGTTAAGAAATTAATGGTGTCTGGTATCGATTGCCAGCCATTGTTTGCAATTTTTTGTTTACGTTTTTCTGAGTCCTTTAAAAAGAAAGCTGAGTGGGTGTGGGTTGTTAAGTGTTTATAGGTGGTTTTGAGCACACTCAGCGGGTCGTACTGATGGTCTAAACCGCGCTCAATAATGACGTTTTGAATGTCTTGTTTACAGGCATCAACCTCATCCATAATCACGAGCGTGCCGGCCTTTAGTTTTTCAACCAATGGATAAGCCGCATCCACTAGGGTTGAAAACGGCATTAAAAACTTGGTCATCGACATCATCACGATGCACTTGTCATCAAACATAGCTTCCGGATAGAGTTTATAGACCCAGTTATTTTCAAGCTGACTGAGGGTTTTCTTCTTCTCGGCTTTGGTCGATTTTTCCTGAAAAAGCTCTTTTTTAATTTCTTGTCTGAAAAGTGATTCAGCTTCCCTAAAGCGTTTATCTTGATCGTAGAGTTTAAACCAGGCTTGGTCAGTTGGCGTGTTTGCGCGCTTATTGAGTTCAAGGAAACTCTCCACCGTTCTAAAGCCTTTTCCTTTTGCGCCATCAGGAATAAGTGCTTTAACGTCTTTAAAATTGTCTTTAAAGCTATCAAAGCGACTCGGCAAACGCAGAAAAACCTGCTCAAAAAGTTCGATTTTTTTATGACGCTCAAACGCCTTTTCAAGCGTGTCAATCGGCAGGTTTTTGAGCAGTGGTGTGACAAAAATCACTTTGCGCTTTTGTTCGATAATGCGCTCAATGTTTTTAGCGATAAAATCACAAGTCACATAGGTTTTACCAAAACCGGTCGGTGCGGGTATCAAAGCCAACCCTTTTAAGTCTTGATTCTGCTCGACCCCAAATACTAATCGCTCTAAAACCTGCTCCATAACGGCTCCTTAAAACTATAGCCCCACCACGTTGATATGACTCCCCTGCGCACCAGAAATCACATCAATGCGCAACGGCATTTGCTCCCTGAGTTCTTGAACGTGTGAAATAATGCCTATGGTGCGCCCCGCTGTTTGTAGGTTTTTGAGGGTGTCGATCGCCAGCTCGAGTGATTCCGGGTCAAGGCTACCAAAGCCTTCATCAATGAATAAGGTATCGAGTTTGATGCCACCGGCATAACTTTGCACCACATCAGACAAGCCGAGCGCTAACGCCAAGGCCGCTAAGAACGACTCACCGCCGGACAAGGTGGCGACATTGCGACTTTTGCCGGTGTAGCTGTCAAACACTTCCAACTCCAGCCCGGACGCTTTTAAACCTTTGCTGCGCTCTTCTTTGCGTACCAGGTCATAACGCCCGCGCGTCATAATTCTGAGTCGGCTCGTGGCGTTGAGCAACACATCATCAAGCAATACGCCCAACACAAACCGCTGCAAACTGACTTTGGCATTGTTATCGCCACTGAGCACTTCGCTTAGGGTGCCTATGACTTTATACTCCTCGTCTAAGGCTTGATTTTGTTGGTCAGTGTGTTCAAGCTTTTGCAACACACTCTTAAATTTCCCATGTTCAATGCTGACTTGGTTAAAGGCGTCTTCAACCTGTTTATAGGCTTGTTGTTCGGCGAGCAGATGTGCCTCGATGCTTGCCAAATCAGGAAGGGGTTCTCTAGCCAGTTCTGTTTGCAGTTGTTGCAATGCACCCTCTATTTTCGCACCCTGTTCGTGGTAGGCCTCAATTTCCGTTAACCAGGCCTGGTGGCGCGAATCGTCTACGAGCGCATCAAGAAAGGCTTCTTCATGTTCAAACGCACTGGCGGTTAATACCGTTTGCCAATGCGTCTGAGCCTGTTGCAGCTGGGCTTGTTGTTTCTTGAGTTCAGCTTGGCGCGAAGTCAGGGTTTGTTGACAGCGAATCAAATTGTTTTGTGCCTGCTCTTTGGCATGTTGTGAAGCTTGATAAGCTTGCTCAAGCTGCGCAAGTTGTTGTGTTAATCGCGCGTGCTCGTTTGATACAACATTCAAATCACGATAGTCTTGCGGAATCTGTTGCTCAAGATGCGTCACAGCTTGTTTGGCTAGCTCGAGTTGGGTTTGTGCTTGATGCCAGGCCTGATGAGATTGTTCGAGCTGTGTTTGGTCTGCCTGTAACATTTGGTCAAGCTGTTGCAAATCCTCTGTAAGCTGACTCAGTAAGTCTTGCTGTTGGCGACCTTGTTCGAGTTGCGCGTTCAGTGCCTGAAGCTGATCTTGTAGTGTCTGAGCATTGAATTGATCCAAGTCAGCCTGTTGGGTATTGAGCTTTTCAATTTGCTCGGTGGTGGCATCAAGCTGTGTTTGGGCGGTGGTAAACGCTTGTTGAGCGAATAACCAGGCCTGGTTTGCGGTGGTTAACCTAGCCTTAGCTTGCTCTAGCATGGGTTTATCCACTGGTTGAATATCCTGCTGCCATTGCGCCGGATTTGGGTGGTCATGACTGCCGCACACCGGACAGGCTTGGTCAGGTTGAAGTGTTTGTGCCAAAATCGCGGCTTGACCAAGATGCCAGTTATATTCGAGTTGATTGAGTGCATTTTGCTGCTGATCTAATGCGGCTTTAGCTTGCTCTGCTTGGACTTGTATTTGTACTAAAGTTTGCAGGCGTTGCTGCTGAGTTTGTTTGAGCGACAACCAGGTCTGGTGCCGTTCAATACGAGCACTTTGTTGGTTAATTTGGGTGACTATTGCCGCTTCATTGAAAGGCTGTTGCTCAAGCACTTGTTTGCGCTCGACTGTTGCCTGACGTTGCTGTTTGCGCTGTTCGAGTTGTTGCAACGCGGTTTGATGGGCTTGGTGCTGTGAGTCAAGTTGGGTTTGCGCCTGACTGTGCTGTTTCACCGCTGCGGCTAATTCAGTGAGTTTGGGTGTGAGCGCATTGAGTTGGTGTATTTGTTGATTTAATCCATCACGCGCTTGATAGGCTTCATGTGCCTGCTCAAGCTGCGTATCAGCCTGTTGCTGACGCTGTATTGCTTGCTCTAATTGGTTTTGGTCTTGGGTAAGCTGAGCTTGCAGTTGGCTCACCGCCTGTTCATGTTGCTGACGCTGTTTGAAATCGGGAAAGAGTTTTTGCGCGGTTTGCGCCAGATGCAACTGCTGTTTGAGCTGGTTAATATGAGGTTGGGTTTCTTGGTGGGATTGCTGTTGGGTGCGTAACGCATCGCGTTGCTCAAAACGCCCTTTTAATTGATGTGCGGCCTGAACAGCGGTTTCAACCTCTTTAAGTTGTTCGCTCGCCTGTTGTTTGGTTTTTTGATGTGCGTCAAAGTCCTGCTGCACCTGATCGAGCCGCGCATGCAAGTCTTCGCGCGTTGTACAATCAACTGTCGCTAAAATGCCTTTTACCTGTTCAAGCTGAGCTTGCTTTTGTCGATTAACCTGAGTCGCCTGGGCTTTGATATGGTCTTCCAGCCGTTTATAAATATCGGTTTGAAACAACTGGCTTAAAATCGGTTCACGGTCTTTTGAATCGGCGAGCAAGAGTTTACGAAACAAACCTTGCGGCAACACCATTACCTGACGAAACTGCTCTGAGTTAAGGCCAATAAGCTGGACAATTTTTTCATTAAATTCTGTGACCTTTTTGGACACCAAAAGTGTCTCAGAGCCATCATCATTAACCTGATAGAGAGTGGCTTCGGCCTGTTGTTTGGTTGACCCCTCACCGCGAGATTTTTTACGCTCTTGTTGTGGCTTGCGCTCAATCCGGTAAATGTTTGCACCTAGCTGGAAAACAAACTCCACCTCGGTCAGCGTTTCGTCATCAGAATACTGACAACGCATATCGCTGGCTTCGCGTTCCTTGCCGGTGGTATCGCCATAGAGTGCAAACGCCATCGCATCGAGCAACGTGCTTTTTCCCGAGCCTGTGGTGCCATTGATTAAAAACAGCGGATACTCACCTAACTCGGTGAAGTCGATGAATTCGCTTTCAGAAAAAGGGCCAAAGGCTTGAATCTTGAGTTTTAACGGCTTCATTGGCTTGGCTCCTTATTCAACTGATTCAACGCTTGCTCAATAAGGGCTTGCTGTTGGTCGGTTAAGGGTTCACCTTGAATTTGCTGGTAGAAGTCAGCAATCAGCTTAGGCGCATCGAGTTTAATGTGTTCACGGTTTGCTTGGCCAACTTGGTCTTGTTGCAAAAGCCGTTTTTCTAGATGCAACACATTGGGATAGACCTCGCGCAAGCCCCCCATCGGGTCGAGCAAGGCGGTGGTATCGTTTAATCTCACCATGACATAATCATCATTATGCGGGTCTTCTTTTCCCTGTTCGATCACCTCGTCAAGCATCCCTTCTATAACACGCACATCACGTTGGCTTTTGAGTGGCAGGTGTTGCTGATCAACCAGGCCTGATTGATCAAAGCTCAAGAGCGTCAATCCCTTGTTATGTTGATGCTCCGAAAAGCTGTACTTTAGCGGTGAACCCGAATAACGAATATGTGCAGCACCCCGAAATTGCGGCGCATGAAGATGACCGAGTGCCACGTAATCAAAGTCGAGCATGGGCTCATACGAAACCCTATCTGAACCACCAACCGACAAGGTTTTTTCCGATTCAGAGGTTTGGGCGCCATCAACAAAACAATGCGACATTAAAACGCTTGGAATAGCTTTGTCCCTTGCCTGCTGAATCTGCTCTACAAGAAAGCTGTGTGCTTGGTCATAGTCACTTACTGGGGTATCAAATTGATTACGCACACGTTCTGGGTCGGCAAACGGAATTCCAAATATCTGTAACCGAATTTCGCCCTTTTGCAACCGCACTGGTTCGGTGACCCGATGAAGGTCGGACAAAATATGTAACCCGGTTTTTTGCAGTTGTTCAGCGGCAAAACCTAACCGCTCAGCACTGTCGTGATTGCCGCTGATCATAATGAGCGGCACACCTAAGGCCGCAAAACGGTTGACCGTTTGATTGAGCAAACGCACGGCCTCAGCCGGTGGCATGGAACGGTCGTAAATATCCCCGGCAACCAACACCCCATCTACATCATGTTCAGTGGCATAGGCAATGATCTGCTCGAGGACATGGGCTTGGTCTTCGAGCAAAGATTGGTGGTGAAGGACGCGCCCTAAATGCCAGTCAGCGGTGTGTAACAGTTTAAGCATAGATCTCACCCTCTTGGACACTTGCGTGCTGGTTTAACAGTTCAAAACGATTCACCAGCTCTATTTGTTCTAGGGTTTTCAGCTCAATGTCTGTCAGCGTTGTACTTGCTACAATAATCGCTAAGACCTGTGCGCGTGATATCGCCACATTCAAACGATTGGGGTTGAGAATAAACTCCACTCCACGGGCCGTTTCATCTGCTCGGCTGGCACACATCGACACAATCACAATCGGCGCTTCTTGACCTTGGAATAAATCGACACTGCCGACTTTGGCTTGCGGCCCAAGTGCACGTTTTAGAAGACCGACTTGATGGTTATAAGGGGCGATAAATAAAATATCTGCCAAGGTTATTTCACGTTGATTGCCTTCATGATCAATAAAAGTCTGACCAAGCAAATCGTTTTTCAATTCAACAATTTTAGTGACCTCTTCATCACTCGCTTGACTGTTGCCCGCATGAGACACCTCCACTTTTACTACACCACTTGATCGCTTGATGTCGGGGTGCTGGGTGCTGGGTATGAGTTTTTGATTGGCACATTGCGCTGCTGAGGCCAAACGACCTTCGTAAAAGGCTTGTGAAATATAGTGATTAACGTCGGGATGCATTCGATAGCTGGTGCCTAAAAAAATGCCTAGTTCGGCTGGTATCGTATGATGTTGCTGAAGATAATAGCTCAAGATGGATTGGTCGGTGGGCTCAGGATGACTGCCTTGTATAGGTTGTCCAAGTTGCATTTGATCACCGAGCAAAATGAGGTTATTTGCCGCCGGGCTCATCCCAACTAAATTCGCTAAAGACACTTGACCGGCTTCATCAATAAACAGATAGTCTAATTGGTCAGCCATATCGATTCGCGAAAAGCCCCATGCCGTTGTACCGACAACAAACCCTTTAGAACAGCTGGCGATATTGGCGAGGATGTCACTATTTTTCACCCACTTAATACCTAATGCTTCACCGGCCTCTTGGTCAGGCACATTGGTATGAAACAATGGATAACTGAGTTTATGCTCACCTAACAAAGTCGCTACCGATTCAAGAAGATTGAAAATAGCTTTATGGCTATTGCTCGTGATGCCAATACGCTTACCGGCTTTTAACAAGGCAAGAATCATCTGTTTTGCTGTGTAGGTTTTGCCTGCTCCCGGTGGGCCTTGCACGGCTAATACACTCTGACTCATGTCTAAAACTAAGTGATTAATAGCTTGCAGATGTTGCTCTGAATTCTTGGTTTCACTGATAGTTTGTAGCCCTTCACGAATCTCGACGGTATCGCGTCGCAAGAATTTGAGGAGTGCACGTGTTTCTAGTTCACCATCTAAATAGGCTTTTGCAACCAACTCAATCGACTCCGGAATCGGACTTGGATTAATGTAATCATCCGGAATCAAGGTAATGATAGCCGGTGGCTCATTGGCGGTTTTAAGTAAAAAGGTATTTTCATTGGCATCAAACTCAACAAGAGTCACTTTTGTTTGTGCTTCATCAAGCAAGTAAAAGCTTTTACCTTTATTGCCAAGTGCCGGAATTTTAAACTCTTGCTCTGGGTCATAGCGATACTCAAAACACAGGTTTCGATCACGCGGTTTTTGCTTGAAGGGTTCGCTTGACGTACGTTGGGCAAACGCTAAACACTCAGCATCCTCATAGAGTTCATTTTCTTGCTGTGCTAAGCGGTCAAAAAGCTTCCACCAAACCGGCTTGGCTTCACGTTCATGAAAGAACAACAACTGCGCAAACAGCGCCGCAATGTCGGCTTCATCAGGGTGATGCGGTTTCAACGACACGGCTTGTTGGAGTAAAGCATCGTATAAATCACGTTTCGCTTGTGCACGCTCGATTTTATCGGCATCCGGCTCTTTTGAATCAGCCCCCTGCTTTCCCACAAATTCAATGCCCTCTTGTTGTTGCAGGCCACGTAACCAATCGACAAGCTCTTGAGTAGAATCACAGTCGTCTTTGTTGTAGAGACGAATATCGTTAAGCACTTTGGAGTCGTGCCAGGTTTGTCCATCGGGATTTTCACGCCAGGCCTCATAGACAACAACCGAATCACCACCACTTGCAACTTCTGTCTCTCGAACTCCCCGATAAATATGCTCTACATTTTTAATCGAATAGCGGGGTTCACCGATTATCAAGCCATGACGAACAATCGCATACAGATCAACAAACACCTGTTGTCTGAACAGCGTATCCACTTTATCTTCGCACACACCATAACGCCCCATAAGCTTTCTAATGGCTGTAATTTCGTAATAGGCATAATGATAAACATGCATGCCTGGGTCTTGCTTCCACCGCGCATAAACCCAATCGATAAAATCAATAAAGGCCTGCTTTTCTTGTTCTTGATCATGTGCCCAAAAATCAATAAAATCGCGCTCACCTTGCGCATTAAAATAGGTCACTCCCCAAAGGTATTCCAACCCACCTTCGATCATAGGGTCACCTTCTATATCAAAAAACACATCTAAAGGCGAAGACGGTGGCAATAAGCTTAAACCCTTGGGGGTATCTGAAACGGGTTGTATGACCCTAAAGGCGGGTCTGTTATCACCTTTGGCTTGACGTTCGCGTGTTTCGACTTGAATCGATGCTTGGTCTTTAAGTTTTGCAAAGGTTTCAGGCTTGAGTTTTGGAATGTACGATAGTGATGATGTAGCTAGTTGTGCCATGGTATCGATACCGGCCGCGTTCAACTTAGCGATTTGCGCACGGGTGATATTGGCCACTTGAATGAGATGGTCGCGCGCTACCAGCAGCGATTTTGCATACTCTGACCAATTCCCCCAGTCTTTTGCGTCGGCCGGGTCGAACGGTGTATTCAGGTCAAACGTATCATGCATCTCTAAAAAACGCGTCTTTAAGGCCTGGTATGCAAAAAAGTGTTCATCTGTTTTTAACCGCACCTGTTCATTTGTGCCCAACACAACGGTTAAAAACTCAGGACGCCGCCCTTGTACAGCCTCAAGCATTTCGGCATAGGCACACAGCTGGATAATAAAGTAAGGCTTTACAGACTTGGATAATTTGGTATCCCACACTTCATAGTGATAATCACCCAGGCATGAACGACCAGGCACCTTAACCAAAAAGTCTGAATGCCCTCTAAAACTTTCAAGTTCTAAGCAACCTTGAAAGATAATATCAATGCCGTCTATCATCGCCTCAAGGGTGCGCTCTTTTTTCAGTGTCGCATCTATCGGGTTGTCGGCACATTCTTCCTCGATATCGATAAAGGTTTGGCTAGTACCGGCTGATTTTAAGGATTCATAAAAATCGGCTTCATGCTGATAGCCTTTAGTTTGCAAGCTTTGCAACAAGGCATCAGGCTTATCTTTTTTTTGCTTTAGCTCAGGCTTAACAACTGCGGCATGTTCCATCCATGAAGCGAATGGTGAAGCCATATATGTAGTTAAATCGGATGGAGAAAACAACCATTCACCTGAGTTAAATTTACGCACTGTTTCACCCTCTTTATTAAAATCAACAACAAACACTATACAACAGAGACTTTTTAATAGTCAATTTTTTTAACTATTAATGATACAATATAACAACTATATTATTAAGGAGCACGGGTAATGACCAAAGAACTGACTGACTTGAAATGGGACACCATTCAACGAATGGAAGAAATTGAGCGTTGCTTGTTCTGGCAGGGAAGCCTTGGCCGGACTGAGCTTGCGTTAAGGTTGCGCATGTCGAATCCTCAAACAACTGCAATCCTAAAGCAATACCAGGAATTCAATCCAGGAAAAATAGGTTTAAACAACTCGTCAAAGCGCTATGAGGTAGATGATGCCATTCAAAACCTATTTTATACCCCCTCTTTAACTGATTTGGAGTCACATACAGACACCTTTGAAATTAACAGTTATAGCATGACATCACCCTCGCGCCGAACCCCAATGGCTGTGGTGCGAGACATTGCACGCACCATTTATCAAAATCAAAGTATTGAGATTTTTTACCATTCGCATAAAGAGCCTAATGGTAAACGTCGCCGCATCACGCCACATACGTTTGTCACGACAACTCAACGTACACACGTCCGCGCTTGGTGTCATGAAAGCCAAGGGTTTAGGGACTTTATTATTGGTCGAATTAGCGAGACAGGTTTACCAGGTGAACCCGGTAAGACAATCTTATCAGACGAGGCCTGGCACACACTTTTAATTCTTAAGCTTAAAGCCAACCCTAAACTCGATAGTGCGCAGAAAAAATTGATCGAAATGGATTTTGAAATGCAATCTGGGCTTCGTGAGGTTAAAGTTAAGCAAGCCTTGCTTTGGTATTACTTTGAGCTATACAACCTTTGGCCTGAACATCAATTTGAAGACCCAAAACATCAGCCCGTGATACTTGGCGACGTCGAGGTCATGAAGTTTCTAACACTGAATTCAACTAACAATTGCAAAACCCTATAATCCTCCCATTTGTAAGCGCAATTGGAAGAAAATGATTAAGCGCGTTTAAACTTGCACCCAATACAGCTTCAGTCTTTGTCGGATTTAGTTGAATCTCGCTTGGTTTTTTTATTCAACACATCACCACCGCTAAACGCAAAAATCGCCATGATGATTAAGGCAATTACGGCAAGGACGATTTTTATATCGATTTCCATGGGCTTGTCTCCTGTGATTTTTTGTATGATACCACCTCGTCTTGTGCTTGCTGAGGTGGGCTATTTCAATTCAACCGGCTTAGATGAACCGAATGGTTCGCGGTTTGGACTTGGGTGAAATGGTAGTTAGGCGGTAAATCTGCAAAGGCTTCCTCGCGCATTTGTACACCGGTACTCACACGGTCAGCGGCTTTGATTAGGTTAGCCCCAATGAACTTAGGATAACCGTCGGTGAGTTTCCAGGTCAGCATGTACTCGAGTGCGATAGCGGCTTGCTCATAGGTTTTCTTGAGCTGTTTGAGTTCATCCGCCATGACACTCAAGGTGTAGTGTTCGTGGTTGACGTTAAAGCCTTCCGTGGTCAGTTCACCTTTGGGGTTTAAGGTTTGGGTTTTGCCGATGTCGTGTAGCAGTGCCGCGACTTGAGTGAGGTCTTTTTCCCGTTTAGAGAAGTGTTTGACCTGCTCCATCGCGGCTTTAA
>JACUUF010000263.1 GCA_014859465.1 Methyloprofundus sp. | reverse complement strand
TTCAGGAAAGTCATACACATCACTCCCCCATACCGAAAGCAAAGTCGGTTTAAACCCAACCAAACGCGCCAACAAACCATAGCCCTTGGCATAATGCGCATTCACCAGGCCTAGTTGTATTTGTTTGATTAATTTGCGCACCTCAAACACGGCAGTAAAATAACCAAACGGTGCTTTGTTTTTGAGGATGTGTAAATTCACACGCGAATCAAGTTCATGCGCATTTTCATGAGCCGACACCAAATGCACTTCAAGACCACGCGAAACCAAACCGTTTGCCCAACGTGCCGTATGAATGCAATTAGCCCCGGCGAGTAATAGGATTTTCATAGTCAAATTTTCACCCTAGTTTTTGACGAATATAAGATGTAAGAGAAATAAGCTGCGGGTGACAATACCCAATAAACCCAAAAAACAGATTTAGTAAATAGCATTACCAGAAGCACATATGAAGCAATGAAAAATAAAGGCTCATAATAATTACAAGCTCGGCAAGATAAGTACTTCATTAAAAAAAAATAAAATGGGTACGCTATTAAAAAGAATAAAAGAATGAAGCCTAATAGACCAAATTGTTGCCAAGCTGACAACAGATTGTGTATGTAGCCGCCAACACTACCAGAAGAAAAATGTGAACCATAATTACCCAACAAAACATTTTTATCGATAAGTAACAAGTTGTTTACCAAGATATTATCTCTAGCGTCTAAAGAATTATCAGTAACTACTGAATCAGAATTAAAAATATTCATTAAACCCACAAAGTGCCTAGTTTTAAATAATTCATTAAAATCAAAATAAAAAGAAGTAATAAATAACAACACAATAATTGAAAAAATAGTAGACAAAAATATTTTTATTCCACTTCTATGCACAAAAGTTTTCATGAGTAAAACCCCTAAAAACACAAGTATAAAAGCAAAAAGCTCAGTACGACCACCACTCAAAAAAAGTATTACCATTACCAATACAATAGAAAAATATTTTACAAAAAAACTATTTATAAAATAATAAATTACAAACCAAATTAATAACGCATAAAAGGATATTAACTGGTAATTTAGAAAATAGTCTTGGTCTAAATAATCATTAACATTAAATAACATTCCACCTGAGTATTTAATGTTCAAAAACATCGTTGCTGCAACAAAAAATAACATGAAAAACAGGAGAAAAAAAAGTTTACTTTTACTTTCACGAAAATAAAAATACTTAAAAAAAGCAACAAATAGCAGCAAATTTATCAATGAATAATAAATTAAAAAAAACGTTTGGCTAAAAATCAAACCATTTGAATTAAACGGACCAACTATATAAAACAACAATAAGTAAACCATCATTAGAATATACAAAGCAACAAGAAACCTTAGAACTAAATTACTCCAAAGCTTGTTTAAGGCATTTTTATCTAGCTCAAAAAAAAAGAAAAAGAAAATTACAAGCAAACCACAAGCAAAGTTTAGTAAATAATATTTTTCATTTACTAAATTTGGTAAATCAATCCAAACAACAACACCCGTAAACACCAAAGGCAGTGCAAACATAATAATGAATATGACAAAGTAAAAATACTTTTTATTTAAGAAAACACTTATCATTTAAAATTTTCGCTATAGTAGTTTCTCTTGAATTTATATTTCTTTCAATCTCTGTAAAGAAACAAGAAAAGGGGTTTGAGACATCAAAATAATAAAAAATTGGTAAACCACACAAAATGTAATCAAAAACCTTAGTTCCAAACTCATAATCAGGATCTCTAATAATGGTCACACCAATATCCGAAAGTAAAATTTGTATGTACATTTCTCTCCTACCCATTCTTCTCAATATATCAAGTCTAACATTCTCTATGTTTTCTTGGGCAAGGTAATCTTCAATCCATTTATTTTTTTCATAATCAGCCCCCACTAATTTTAATAAAACCTTTTTTTCAGGATAACTTTCCGATAACTTTCTCAAAACTACTTTTACTTTATCATTGCCATATTCAGAAAACTGACCAACACAAATCGCCACAATCTGATTCGTATTTCTTTCTTTTTTCACTTGTTCTTTTAATTGTGCTACTAAGTTTTCATCGCTTTTTGAATAACTGTTTAAAATTAAAACAACTTCTTTTCCAGCTATTTTTTCTAGGTACTGTTGCAGCCCTGGCGTACAGGTAATCGTTAAACCCGCTCGCTTTATTGCAAATTTTTCAATGCGACTTGCAATAAAAGCTTTAAGCCTATTTGGCTTTACATTACCGCCATAACCACTTTTCATGGCAATAGACCAGCCATCACGAATATCCAAAATAACATTGACAGCAGGCAACAAAAAAAGCCACCAGTTTCTAAACTGTGGCATAGAAATAAATATATTAGAAATCTTGTTAAGGTAAAGAAGCTTTATTAATTCAATTTTTTCTAAAAAATTACTCGGCTGATCTTTTACAACAACGTGCAACTCTTGGCTCTTATAAAACTCTATAAAAGCTTGAACCCTTTCAAAGCTCGGCTTTCCACTGGATGTACCTTTTGGCATCAAAATCAATATTTTCTTCATTTTGTAACCGCTAATTTAAATGACAAAATTAAATGCAATACATAATACAGACAATAAGCGATAGAGATCATCCTTATCGCTTCTACTGCATCGTTACTCATAAATAACCCGCCTAAAATCATCACAAATAAAGCAAGCATGCAAAGGAAATTCCAAATCTGCTTTTCTGCAATATAAATCATGAAACTCAGTGGATTCGCAATAAATCTCTTTATTTGATAAATGTATATATCAAAAAACTCATTCTGTGGCTCACTGAAGTACAAGCCATCTATCGCAAAATCGTTTTTGCCATCCACTACACAATCGAATGCTTCATCTTCATCAAGATCAAGCATATTTTTCATCGTGAGCTGAGTGTACGCCTTCGACAAAGCACGGCATTTATCATCCGAACTACCATTAAACTGATCTGCAAAAAATTCACTCGCCAATTTATTCACCTGCTTATCGATAATGTTTTTACTCAACATTTTCAAATAATCCTAAATGCAGGCAGTAGAAAGTAAAAATACACATACTCACTTTCATTGAATCAACTCTTTATAGAATGCTTTATCTTGTTTGTTTTCAAAATGGCTGTTGTGCCAAAGTAGATTAAATGTGCCGTTAAATTGATGACTTATTTTTTTAAAGTAGCTAAAGCGTTGCATGGCTTGTTCGGTGTAGCCTAGTCCTTCGTAACGCGGGGCGATAAGAGTGCATTCCATTACTATCAATGGTCTTTGTTTTAGCTTAAAGGGTTTTCTATTGAGCAAATCGTACATAGTAAATTCGTAACACACACCGCAACGAAAGCCGGTTTTATCCGCAAAGGATAAAGTCGAGTCATACGCCAAGCCATTTTGTTCCCAAAGGCGTGGTGTTTGCGCGGTATCCCAGCGCAAAAAGTGTTGCCGCCCGCCTATAGCGTCTTGCGTTATGTTTTCTTCTTGTAAAACGCGTTTTAATTCATTCGCGGTTTGTGTAAAATTTGCCGGATTATTATAGGTTTCGTAACCGGGATGTAGTCCGATTTCATGCCCACGATTAGTAATCTCACGAAACAACGCTCGCACTCTAGGCGAATCAAAATCTTCTGCCGTGTCTAATTTTGAGGTGTTATGAGTGATAAAGTAAAACGCTACACGGTTTCCTGCCTCTTCATTCACATTCATCATCCAGCTTATCGCTTCGCGGTAGCTATCTTTTACTTTTAGCCCCAACTTGGCGGCTAAATAGGCCCAACCGGCCTGCAAAGACGCAATCGGCTTTTTATCTTTAATCAATAATCGAGCGGCTTTTTTCATCGCGGATATAAAGCGATAGGTCGCCGGATCAAACGGCCAGTCGGTGTCACAAGTTATAAAGTTTCCAGCCTTTCGCTCTTTACGCTGTAAATCCGGCCAAAGTGAATGCAAGCACTGCCACA
This sequence comes from Methyloprofundus sp., assembly GCA_014859465.1. GTDB lineage: Bacteria > Pseudomonadota > Gammaproteobacteria > Methylococcales > Methylomonadaceae > Methyloprofundus. The sequence continues at coordinate 484 of JACUUF010000263.1, read as the reverse complement.
GAATTTCTAAATACTCATTGACGATTGGGCGGTCCAAAAAGCCGGCTTTGTAAGCCACAGACGCGGTGGCGGGGAAACGGTCGTGGTTATCGCGGTCTTTTGTAATCAGCTCTTCATAGCGCGAAAGCATAAAGAAGGCACTGCCGAAGATGTCGAGGTTTAGGTGGAGGTGTTCACCGTTATTCACCAGGCCTTTATACCCTTCAGGGTGTGGTTGGCCGTATAAAACCGGCACACTGGGTTCGACCAAATTGGCGTTTATGCTCTCTTCCGCAGGATTCCAAGACGCTAATGGCAAAACCGGCATAGATTCGGGTTTTAACCAGGCCTGGTGGGCTTGGTGGAAAAAGCTTGCATCGAGTGTTAGTTTGGCTGAATTGTCAGAACTACCATACCCATTCGGGCATAAAGGCCTGGTGATTTCAATCACATCGCCATCATAGGTTTCCGCGTCAAACGCCAAACCCAAAAACTCACCCAGCAG
>JACUUF010000262.1 GCA_014859465.1 Methyloprofundus sp. | reverse complement strand
AATAGTAATACTTTTTTGTTTTTAAATCAATAGTTTAACTATGTTGTTTTATTTATTGTATTTTGTTATAACAAAAATGTATTTTTGTTTTATCAAAAACTATTTTATGTTTAAAAGATTATCGGTGTTATTTATTTCTTTTATGCCACTACAGGCAATAGCATGGGAGGATGCGCGTGTTTTAGCTTTTATTGCTAACACTAACCCTGTGATTCGTTCACAGCAGCAAGTTAGCGATGTGTTTGCTGTGCCGAGCGCTTTAGATTATGTGTTAGAAAATACGACTTTTAGTGGTAAAGCAGGATTTGGTGGCACTGATTTTATAGAAACGCCTTATACAGTTTATGGGGGACTACAGTTCAATATTCCTTTGTCCTCAAGAAAAGAAGAGCGTGAGCAGGCATTAAAGCAAGTCGCCGAGAAAAAAGAGATTGATAGCATCAATACCAGTGTAATGACTGATATGGCGAAATTAAGGCTGTTAGAGTCCGAATTAGAAGCCTCAAAAGTACGCCGTGCGTTTTTTCAGAAAAAAGCAAAATGGATAAAAGAACGTATTGATCAAGGCTATGCGTCAGATATGGATAAGCTTTGGACCTTAGCGGAAAAGATTAATACGGAAGATGCTTTAGTGGCTAAAAATACCCTGCAATCTGAAACTCAGAGGCATCGTTTAGCGCGTTATGCCGGTGAGCAATGGCAAACCTTGTTAGCCTATTTAAACGGCGATGAATCGGTCTTAGGGGACTTTGATGGATAAGATTATTGGCTTGATGGGGCGTGATGAAGTTGTAGCGGATTTAGTGGCTGAGATCCGCAAAGGTAAGCATGTCATTTTGACCGGCACAGTCGGTATTGGCAAATCAGCGGTATTGCGTGAAGCGTTGGAGCAAGTGAACGCTAGAGTTGGCTTGATTATTCGTTTACATGATCACCAAGCTAAAGGGCAATTTGTTGAAATGGCCAGGCAGATGTTAGAGCTGGACTTGTTGACCGCTAAAGAGCTGGAATTACCCGCTTCTTTTCATGGTACGCCTGGATCTGAAATTGACTGGGCCGAAATTAAAAATAAAGTTAATCGGATGAGTATGCGTGATTTAACTCAGTCAGTAATTCCGGCGCTAGCAAAAGCAGAAACTAAACCAGTGATTGCCGTAGATGATTTAACCAGTTTAACACCTACACAAATGGCGTTCTGGTTGGCGATCTTTGAACATGCCCAGGTAGTTGGTTGTGCTTCGGAGAAAAAAGCCAGAGTTAAAAAACTGTGGTGGAAGATGAAAGAGATCAGTATTAGGCCGCTTTCAAAGTCTGTAGCGCGTGATGTTATTAAACAGTACATCACAACTAAAGGCATGCTGATTGAATCACCGGATCAATATATTTCTCATGTGGTTAAGCAGTCCGGCGGCGTTCCGCAAGCTATTTACGATATGCTTGATGAGTCGGGCAAAGAACGGCTGATTGATAAAAGAAAGGTGAGAGAAATGCGTCATGAAGCAGGTATTCAGTATTTAGACTTTACGCCGATGGTGATGATCTTGGGGGCGCTGATTGTGTCGATGCGTTATATCGGCATGGGGACGGGTGATAAAACGCTTTATATTATGGGCGGCATGGGCGCAGCGCTGTTTTTGACGTTTAGGTTTTTTATATTTAAAGGTGTTGGTAGGTAATTTTATTAGTTAGGAGAGTAAAAATGATCAATGAAACAGATTTATGGGCAAATGGCTGGGCTTTTTATAAAAGTGAAAATAATTCTGAAGACCTTTTACCTTTAATAAAGGATTCTAATGAATGGATTGGTGGGTTTTGTGCAGCAATGGCAGATTATGATCTTGAACATAATGACTCTAATATTCAGAATGCATTATTAAATAAGGGAATAAAAGGGGGATTACTTGAAGCGTGTTTATCAGCCGCTGAAGAAGTTTTTAATGATAATGAATGGTGCCGTTTTCCTTCTGTGCCAATTAGAAATTAATAACGGATGCTTGCCGCTACTCACATCGTTTTTTCTACCGCGCTATATCTTGGAGGGGCAACCGTCTTTGAATACGAAACGAATTTAATTTATTGGGCAATTGCCGCCTTATTCTCATTAATGCCTGACATTGATTTACCCACGTCAAAAGTCGGGCGACCGCTGTTTTTTATATCCGTGCCGCTAGAAAAACGCTTTGGCCATCGTACTATTACCCACTCGTTTATTGGCGTTGGTATTCTGGCTGTATTAGCTTCGCCTTTGTATTTTTATTATCCCTTAGCATTCTGGGCGATCATAGGTGGTTATTGGTCACATCTGCAAATTGATATGTCTAATATTCGTGGTGTGGATCTATTTTGGCCGTCGGCTATTCGGGTGGTGATGCCAGGTAAGATTAAATTCAGGTTGGAGGTTGGTAGCAAAGCTGAAATGATTTTGCTGTGCTCGATGGTGGTGTTTTGCGTGGGATTGTACCCAATAAGTAATTTAGGGCTGCGCGGTGGATTGCATCAGTTATTGAGAAACTTTGAAATTGCTCACGATGAATACGTAAAAGTGCAGGGCAAGAACTTTTATACGCTAGAACTGAACGCGATTGATAATTTAACGCTGGAACATATTGCCTGTAACTGTGCAATTTTAGGCGCATGGCAAGGTGGTTTGATTGTTGAATATCAGGGTAAATCTAGAGCAGTAGGGGAGAGTGAAGCTAATCATAATTTATTCCCTACTGAAGCTGTATTGATTAAAGGCGAACCGTTACGGGTAATTACTCAGCGAGTGAATATGAATGGCCGCTCATTGCGTTGGTTAGTAGATAACCTGAAAGCGAACCATGATTATTACTTATTGGGTGAGCTAATGGTTGATTCAGGCATGATAGCGAATGTGAATAATATTGAGCTGTATCATCCGGTGATGTTTTCTGGCAGTAGCGTTAGGCTGCATTATGCCAAGGCTTCGGATTTAAGCGAGTATTTGAATATGGTGGCGATTCGGGGGGAGGTTGTGGTGCAGTTTTGGTTGAGGCCTGGGGATAATGTGGTGGTGGAGTTGATGTTTTCTGGTGGTGCAGGGTTGAGTGGTGAGTCTGAAATTTTTGAAAATTTATTTTAGTAATGGAACTAGGGCTGGTTAATTAGCCCTAGCTTGTTAGGTTAAAACCTTGGTAGGCTTCTAAAATGTTGTTTTACACTTTCCCAGCGCCCATAACGAAAGCGCAGGTAACAGTGCACAAATACTGTTTGTTCAATAACTGACATAAATTTCTCTATTTATCTATATAGACAATAGACAATCCTGTTATATCTGTTACACTTAAATTGCTATTTATAGTAAAACAGAGCAGGAGGCAGAGGGGAGTCTATACCACCATGCCAATAATTTTTTTAATATTACAACTATCAAAAAATTATCTGTTAAGTTATTTAAAGTGGAGTGGTTATCAGCCACTTCACTTTTATTCTATTATTTCTTCTTTAATGGCCTCCAATTTTTTTATAAGATTCGTAAGGTCGTATTTAGTTGGCTTGTCCTCTTCTTGTATCCGCGTAATAAATCCATTTTTTTCTAAAGATGCAATAGCTCTGTAAACAGTTCTCTCACTAACTCCCATTTCAGCGGAAATTTTTTCTGGTGATGGAAAAGGTATATTTTCGGCAATCCACCAAAATCTAATTAAATTAATTAGAACATTGAGCTCTAATGCTTTTAATCCAAGTCTTCCTTGTTCTTTTAAAAGAACATTTGGTATGCCAGTCCATCCAACTTTTATAATTGAACCCCATTTTTTGTCCAGTTCGAATTCTGTATTTTTTCTATTATCGCTCATAATATTAAAATGTCAATAATAAATACTAAGTATAATTATAATGACAAATATTGTACCACATTTCTTGGTAGAATCAAGAAGACTAGAGTTTTTAGCATTTAACTAACCTGAGTTCGGGATAATAGTTATTGATTTTAAAGGGGATTTTTATATTTCCATGATTTTCCTAGCCAAATCATGCAGATACCCCCTTAAAAGGCGACTTAAAAATCCAAGATTATTTGTATTTTTAGACAAAAATACATAAATATAACTGTAACAACTAGATATTAAAGGGATTTTCTTATCCTGAACTCAGGTTAAGTGTAACCGTCAATTAAACCACACATTCTCAACCGCCTAAAATAAGTGCAGACTAAGCTTTTCATTTCAAAATGGGAGGCTATATGCACCAATACCAAAATCACATGCTCATACAAAAGCATATCGCAAACTGGCAAGCGAGCGGTTTGACCCAAGTAGCTTACTGCAAACAGAACGCTATCAAGCCACATATTTTCAGTTATTACAAAAAGAAGTTTGCTACCGTACCGGCGACGGCTAAAAAGAATAAGCTGATGCCAGTTAAATTGATTCCTGAGGCTGAGGCTGAGGCTGTTGTTACACTAAGCACACAACCTGTTATCCCCCTAATTAA
>JACUUF010000261.1 GCA_014859465.1 Methyloprofundus sp. | reverse complement strand
CGGCACTATCAGATAACAACCGGCGCAACACCGCAGAGCCAACAAAGCCGGTTGCACCTGTCAAAAAAAACTTCACATCAAATTCCCTCTAATCCCCACCTCATTAACCATTAACATCGCTCTTGTCCAGCAACTCCGCATAAATCCGCATATGGGAATCAATAACCTTTCCGATCGAAAACTCCCGCTCTGCAAGATCACGCCCCGCCACGCCCATGGCTTTTCGCTTGTCAGGATTACGAATCAAATCCTCAATCGCATCAGCCAGGGACACCGCATCGCGCACAGGTACCAAGACACCACTCACACCCGGCTCAATGGCATCACGACAGCCTGGATGATCCGTGGTAACTACCGCCCGCCCACATGCAGCCGCTTCGATTAACACCTTGGGTAAGCCCTCACCATAATAGGAAGGCAAGCTAACGATGTTTGATTGCGCAAAAAGATAGGCAATATCCGTGCGATAACCCAGGCATTCCACCAGCCCAGCCGCCTGCCATGAATCAAGCTGATCCTGTGTGACGGTATTGCTGTTACCTGGATCAGGATCACCAATCAGCCAAAATCTTGCCTCGACACCACGCTGTTTTAACAAGCGGGACGCCTCCACAAACTCAGCAACCCCCTTATCAAGCAACAGACGAGCGGCAAAAGCGACCACGGGAATGGCATCTGGCTCGGGCACAACAGGATAAGAAATCAAATCCACCCCAGCACCACGTATCAAAGCAGTCTTCTCAGCGCTGAGCACACCCCAGTTAAGTAACAGATCACGATCATCAGGGTTCTGGAAGATTGCCGTCTGATTAGTATGCCCGAATGCAAATCGATATAGAGGATAAAGAATATTGCGAAGAAGCTTATGCTTGAAATCACTACCAGAAAACAATATACCAAGGCCTGCAACAGCAGAAACCACCGCAGGCACACCCGCTATTCGGGCGGCAATACCACCATAAAGGTATGGTTTAATAGTGACAAGGTGAACGAGATCCGGCTGTATATTTCGGAATATACGAATAAGTGAAAGGATTGTTGATAACTCACTGAATGGATTCGTGCCCTTACGAGAAATATTTGCCGAATGATACTTAAATCCTTTTTCAGCCAATTCATCAGGGCATTTCCCTGGAGCAATCACGTGTACTTCAAATTCTCGTGCAAGCAAAGCCAGGCCAATAGGCATGCGATGAGAAATGAAATAAGCTGGGTTATTAACTAAGAAACAGACTTTCACTTAGACTTCTCTAACCAAAGCTGAAATATCAAAACACTCCATAACTGGGCTGACCAATCGCGTTTTCCAGATAAATGTTCAATCCATTTTTTTTGAATAAGTTTAGACTCCAAATACCCCTCTTCATCAATGCGTTTGCTATCTAGTAATTTATCAGCCCACTCCATTAAAGGTCCTTTTAGCCATTCAGCTATTGGCAAGCTAAACCCTTTCTTTGGTCGTTCGATTAATTCTTTAGGCACATAACGATACAAAACTTCCCTCAAAATCCACTTACCCTTACCATCCCGATACTTCAGATCAATAGGCAAGCTGGCGGCAAATTCAGCAATACGATGATCCAATAAAGGAACACGCCCCTCCAAAGAACACGCCATGGTTGCTCGGTCTGTTTTGACTAATACATCATCCATCAAATAAGACTGCATATCCCACAGCATAAATTTTTCCAAATCATTCAGTTTTGGTAGATTTTCATAATCAGATAAAAAAGGCGTTTTCTCAAAAGTCGATCCTTTTACCAAGTCTTCATCTATATCCCAATTTGAAACAATACGAGTATATAACGCGTCAATATCCCGAGCCTTTAAAGCCAGAGCACCCTTCTGAATTTTGTTACTAAAATTAGGTATTTTTTTATTCAAACGAAAAGCTTTGCCAATCCACTCCCATATTGATGGTGATAACACTAACAGTAACGAAGACAGCATCACCCTAAGACAATAAGGTACATTCTTTATCCGCGACCAAACCTTGGCAGTGTAGTGATAACGATTATAACCACAAAATAATTCATCACCACCATCACCCGATAAACAAACTGTCACATATTGCTTAGCAAGCTGCGAAACTAGTAAGGTAGGTATCTGCGAGGCATCGGCAAAAGGTTCATCATAGATAAGAGGCAGCTGGTTGATTACCTCCAAAGCATCTTGGGCTGAGACAATAAACTCCCTATGTTCGGTGCCTAGATAGTTTGCCACTGCCTTAGCTTCAGGCGCCTCATTAAACTCAGCTTGATTAAATCCAATGCTAAAAGTTTTTACCGGTCGGTCAGAAATAGATTGTAAAATACCAACCACAGTAGAAGAGTCAATACCTCCAGATAAAAACGCACCCAAAGGAACATCAGATAATTTTTGAACGTCAAGAGATTGTTTGATTAACAATTCTAATTCATCAACCGCATCAACAGTAGATAAACCAGAACGTTCACTAGACACGGAAATATCTTCTGCAGACCAAAAAACTTGTTTGAAGAGCAACTTCCCGTCTTTTGAAAAAACAGCGATAACCCCTGGCTCTAATTTGTAAATACCTTCATATATTGTTAATGGAGTGGGTATGTAGTTCAATCGAAAATAATGATTCAAAGCCTGTCGATTAATTTTCCCCTCGAAATCAGGGTTAACCTTTAAAGCTGTGAGTTCTGAAGCAAACAATAAGGTATCATTTTGCCAGCTATAATAAAGAGGTTTTTCACCAAAACGATCTCGCAACAAAGTCAACTGTTCAAGCTCTCTATCCCAAACGGCAATAGCAAACATCCCAACTGACTTTTTAATCGTCTTCTCTATTCCCCAAACTTCAAAACCAACGAGCAAGGTTTCCGTATCGGAATGACTGCGCCAGTTAATTGACTTCAAATCGTTTAGTTCTGCACGCAGATTTAAATGATTATAAATTTCACCATTAAATACCATCACATAACGATCAAATACTGAGTGCATCGGCTGATGGCCAGCCAGGCTTAAATCCAAAATTGACAAACGCGCATGCGCCAAGCCAACACCAAAACACTCATCAAACCATACACCTTGATCATCAGGCCCACGATGCACAATCTTTTGTGCCATAGTAGTTAAACGTTCTATTGGTGTTGAAAGACTTCCTAAAAAGCCAACTATGCCACACACTGCCAGAAATCTCTCTTAAAGTGAATAATTAAAAAATCTGTAAAATCTTTACAAAAAATCACCAGGCCTGGTGATGCGTTTTGGGATATGAGAACTATTTTCTTCACTTGCTAATCCACACCTCATGATACCCATTTATCATCTTTTCAATACTAAAATTTTCTACTATCCGATTACGGCAAGTTTCTTTTCGCTTTTCCCAGTCCTTTGAGTCAGACTGTTTTTCTTCAATCGCTTGCATAATAGCTTTAGATAAAATTTGAGGGTCTTTTGGAGGAACAACCCAACCAGTTTCACCTACAATCAAAGATGCATCCCCAACATCCGTTGTTAAACAGGGCGTGCCACAGGCCATAGCTTCTGCTAGAACATTAGGAAAGCCTTCACCAAATGATGACGATAAAACATGCAAATCTAAACCATTCATAATCGCTGGGATATCGGTAAGCTGGCCCAGTAAGAAAACATTTTCTGTTAATTGATTATCACGGATGTGATTTAACAAATTTAGGTTATTAGCATCTAGGTCTTTACCAATTAAAACCAGTTTAACGCCGTAACCCGCTTTTTTGACCAAACCTAAAGCAGTGACCAAACTGGCATGATCTTTTTGCGGATCATATCGCCCCACCATGCCAATCAAGTTTTCATCATCATTCAAACCAATCTCGGCTCGAAAAGTAGTTTTCAAACCACTGTTAATAGTGAACTGTGTAAGATCATAGCCATTTCCGATAATTGCAGCCTTACTTGGCTTATAACCCATTGATTCATGCACAGATTTGCTTTGATGGGCACAATAAACAATTTTTTTTGGAATCAAACCCGATAAAAAAGCACAAGCCTTAGCCACCCAGATCGTTGTTCGCTTTGATTTACCAGGCTCTAAATCTGACTGCCGCACATTCCAGAAAATAGATTTAACACGAGCGAGTTTAGCAACAACCCCACCAATTAAGTCCGCGTGATACATCCAGGTCTGAACAACATCAGGCTTATACTTCCGTATTAATTTAAATAACCTCCATAGACCAGATAACGAAACACGGCCTTGAGGCATATTCAAACAATACACATCAATCCCCGCCTCTTCCAACAATGAGCCATATTTCCCTTCATCCATCATTGATATAACGATATGCTGATAGTTGTTGTCGTACTTACAGAGCCGATACAAAACCCCTTCTGCACCACCATTCGTTAACCCTGTAATAATATGAATAATTTTTTTCAAGTATAAGGCTCTTGTTTGTTTTGCTGGAAAAACAAATAATTCCGTTTGACTTCGATATACCCAAAAT
>JACUUF010000260.1 GCA_014859465.1 Methyloprofundus sp. | reverse complement strand
AATGGCGAGAGGAAAATCGCACCAAAGTGCAAGAAACGGGTGAACAACTGTTAGCACGAATTTTAAAGCAACGCCGTGAGCAGTGGCAGCAACAAAAACTCGCTGAGTTTAACGCTAAAGATAAAGCCCCACCCAATGGTTGGCAAGATAAATACCCCGAACCCGTGCAACCCGATACCAGCGATTTACCTGAATTGCCTGAAGGCTGGGTGTGGGCAAGTGTTTCGCAATTAGGGCATGTTCAGCTGGGGAGGCAGAGAACACCTTCCAAAATGAAAGGTGACAACCCTCAAAAGTATATAAGAGCAGCAAATATTACCGAGCAAGGTATTAACTTTAACGATGTTCTGCAAATGGACTTCACTGAAAAAGAAATTCCCACTTATCAACTAAAGACAGGTGACTTACTTTTAACAGAGGCTTCAGGTAGCCCTGAGCATGTTGGTAGACCATGTATATGGCCAGATGTTGATGGTGTGTACTGTTTTCAAAACACAGTAATTAGATTTCAACCTTCTGTTATATCATCAGATTTTTCGTTCTTTATTTTTCATGCATATCAGAAACTTGGTAAATATATCGATGTCTCTGGCGGCGTAGGTATAAATCATCTAAGTGCCGGAAAATTCTCTAAAATAGCAGTTCCCTTACCACCGTTGGTGGAGCAGCGTGTTTTAGTGGCAGCAATTACAACTGGGTTTGATGCTATCGATAAACAAATCGAAGCAACAGCACTTGGTTTAAAACAATCCGAAGCCCAGCGTAAAAATATCTTAAAGTCAGCTTTTTCCAGCCAACTTGTTCCACAAGACCCTAATGACGAACCTGCTTCGGTATTGCTTGAGAAAATCAAGCGTGAACGTGAAGCCTTGGCGAAAAAACCCAAAACTAAACAAATTAAGACAAAATCAGCCATGAAAAGAATTACAGTTGAAGAGCTTGCCAAGTGGGTGGGTAATTACAAAGACAGCAGCTTTACGTTTGAAGAATTACAAAAAACATTTCAAGATGACTACGACCAGTTAAAAGATTGTGTATTTGAAATGCTAAGTGCTAATAAACCACTATTTAAACAGGTGTTTGATCAGAAAACGAATAGCATTAAATTTATCAAGGAATAAAAATGAAACTCATCCGATTAAACATTATTGATGCGGATACCTGCGGTGGCTTGCTCAACGGCGTTGTAATAAACTTCCGTAATGGCATTGTTGAATCCGACCGATTTTCTCCACTATGTTTAATTGGCCCAAATGGCACAGGTAAATCACAAGTTTTACAGATTATTGCGGAGATATTTCAAGCTGTATTTGCCAAGTATTTACCCGACGAAGAGAAAGGTACACCTAATAACCAGATTCAGTTTGAACTAGAGTACTCTTTGATCTCAGAGGGGGAAGCAAAAAGGGTTAAGCTTTATCGCCGTAAAATAGCGAACAAAAAAATGGATATTGTCATTGAAACATTTGTGGATGGCGATTGGGCTTTGGTAACAGACCTAAGTAAAATTGAAACCCTATTACCATCAAAGGTAATAGGGTATACATCAGGTGATAATGAAACGTTAAGTATTCCCTTTTTTGTTAGTCGTGCTGGTTACGCTAAACAGGTTAGCGAAAATGCTTTAGATAAAGATAAATCAGCCTTACCTATTTTAGACTCAAGAATGCTGCTAATTGATTACAGTACAAATCTTGAAGTGTTAATTGCAAACTTATTATTGAACCCCGAAAATGTGCGAGAGCATTTAATACATGAACCCAACCTGAAAAAACTACGTTCCTTCCGTTGTGTCGTACAACTAAAATATGGCTCATCTGCAAAGAATCAAGTTCAACTGACCCAAGAGCTTCAGCAGTATGTAGAGTACTTAAAGCGGTCAGTGACTAGCTTTAAGTACGATGCTAAAAATCTAACCTACACTTTTGATTTTTTCGTGCAGGATGCGACCTACCAAGCATTTGAACACTATTGGCCATCAGGTGCTTTAGAGCTATATTCTTGCTTCCATAAGCTCGCTATGCTTAATGACCTCATCATCCCCAAACAAGATAGAGAGGCCTTTAAAAAAGGGGTTGAGCAGCGACGGTTTGCATCGCGACTACCAGAACCAATGGAACGGCAAAAAGTTTTTCGTTTTGAGCGTGTTGAGTTTATTTCACAAAAAAGCGAAGAGCCTGTTGATTATGTATCACTATCAGATGGGGAGCATCAATTAACGCAATTATTGGGTACCCTTTGCATGGCGTCATTTCCTAACGTCTTATTTTTACTTGATGAACCAGAAAGCCACTTTAACCCCAAATGGCGAGTGGAATTTATTTCCAAAATTATGAATCTGCCAACAACGAGTAAAGCGCAATGTGAGAACGAGGGAAAGCGTTCTGAAAAATCACTAGCTGCAATGCAAGACTGTTTAATAACAACTCACTCGCCGTTTGTTCCCTCTGATATGGACAGGAATAATGTTCTTATCTTTAGCAAAAATAAGAAAGGTGAAATTGAATCGAGACCGCCAAGAATTCAGACTTACGGCAGTAAATTTGATGCAATCCTTGCGGATTGTTTTGATATCTCTCCACAAATATCAGGATTACCAAGAGATCAGATTAAAGAGTTAATGACTGGGGGAACAAAAGAGCAAATTCAGCAGGCAATTGCTAATCTTGGTGAATCACCAGAACGGATGAAATTAGCGGCTAAGTTAGCATATATTTCGAGTGAGGATAATTAATGCTAGTTAACTATCCTTTTAGTGCTGCACAAGACAATAATTGGGTGCATGAATGGATCTACGAAGCAGTTTCGCTTATTATTAACAATTTAAATAGCGCAACAGCGATACCTAATTGGCCTTATGTTTTGCCACGAGAACACAGAAATAAATTAACAACTCGAAAAACAATAAAAGGCTTGTTGACAAATTTTGAAAATATAGCGGTACAACTTACCGAAGAGCAGCGAAACAAAGCATTATTATTAATTGATAGTCAAAACAATATAGCGGGTCTTTTAGCCGGAGAAACTGTGCCCTTAGTAGTCGAGGAAGAGCTTAAATCGATTATTGACTGCTTGAAATTAATCTTTTTTGAAGGTTTTAGGCTACTTAAAGAAACAGGCTCAAGAGATGCCCACTACAAGGCTATTTACGATTCTCTAGCTGTGAAAACTTGTCCATTTTGTGGTTATGAGGCTTTTGAAGCACCAGGCCAAAAAAGAGAAGACGAAGATCATTATTTGCTGAAAGATAAATATGTAACTTCTGCAGCCAATTTTTTCAACCTAGTCCCTATGGGTGGTAAATGTAATAAGAGCTATAAACTCCAACAGGATCTGCTTTTCAAAAATAACATTAGAAGAAAAGCGTTAAACCCTTATGGAACTATCAAAGCGGAAATTAGCTTAATTAATACAACTCCAATTACGCTATTAGATGACAAACCAGATTGGAATATAACCATTTCACCAGATATTGAAGAGACAAGAACGTGGAATGAGGTTTTCTCAATTGAAGAGCGCCTCAAAGAAACAGTGCTATCGCCAAACTATGAAGCCGTATTAAGGGAGGTAAGTGATTTTTTACAGTGTGTAGGTTTAAATCACAACAGTTCTAATGCTCAAGTTTTAACTGAGTTAGTAAAGCTTGAACAGTACAAAAAAAGAAACCCAGAGCAAGGACTTGGATACCTTAAAGACAAGGTAGTTGGGATGCTGAGATTTCATTTTGAATCTGATAACTCTCTAGTTGTTGCTTTAATTAGAGATGCCCTGCCACAAATTGAGGCTGCTTAATGTCAAAACTTACTATCGAACCTGAGCTATTTTCAGACATTCAAACCTTAATCACCCAAGCTAAGCAGCAGGCTGCCGTAGCGGTTAATGCCTCACTAACCATGATGTATTGGCAAATTGGTCAGCGTATCAATCAAGAACTACTCAAGGGTGAGCGGGCAGAGTATGGTAAACAGATTGTGGCCAATTTAGCTCAGCAACTCACTCAAGCGTTTGGTAAAGGCTGGAGTGCAAGAAACATCGCCTATATGATGCAACTGAATGAACAATTTCCAGATCAACAAATTTTGCACTCACTGTGTGCAAAATTGAGTTGGAGTCACTTTAGAAAACTGATCAGCTTAAAAGACCCGCTTGCACGTGAGTTTTATGTGCAAATGTGCGTTATAGAGACATGGAGTGTCCGTACGTTAAGTGAGCGCATTGACAGCATGCTGTTTGAGCGCACAGCGTTGTCCAAAAAGCCTGAAGAAACGGTAAAGCTAGAGCTAGAGCAATTGGTGAAGCATCAACAGTTTTCACCAAATTTGTTGCTGAAAGATACTTATGTATTGGATTTTTTAGGACTCAGTGATCATTACCTCGAAAAAGATTTAGAGGATGCCATCTTGCGTGAGCTAGAGCAGTTTTTATTAGAGCTTGGCGCTGGATTCTCGTTTATCGCACGGCAAAAACGT
>JACUUF010000259.1 GCA_014859465.1 Methyloprofundus sp. | reverse complement strand
ATAGAAATACCTAGGCATAAAGGCAGGGCAATCAGAAAGACAAAAAAGCCTGCCTGTAAATCACTGCGCCAATTTTGTTTTAGACCGTCGATGCCTTGTTTAGGTAGGGTAGTATGCTTGTTCATAATGACTCCAATTGCTGGGTAACCGGCAATTCTAGCAATGTTTGTTTATAAAAGCAGATTGTTTTTGTCATCTATTTGTCATTATTTAGGAGTATCGTTTTACTCATTTTTTTGTCCATTTAATGTGTTTCGAGGGTGGGGCTTTAGTTGCGACTGATTATTTCAGTATCGAGCCAAGTTGTTTAGGCGTACACGGTCAATAAAATCGGCAAATTTAGCTTATTTAGCATTGCCAGCCCTGAAACAACTGGCAATGCTTTCGGGATCATTAAATGTTGATGCCTTGCTTAGGTTGCTGGAGAATTTTTGGCTATACATTTAAGGCAGGATAAGAAATTGCAAAAAATTAGGGAGTGCAATAGCGAGAGCTATTGCGTTTTTATTATTCGTAGCGCCTTAAAATGGACAGCAGAATTTTAATATTCCTGTTTGCTCTAAATCTTAGATCGTTTCATAATAGAAAATTGAGTGATGCGTACCATAACTCCACTCCCAATTAGTACAGCTTAGCTTTTAGCTAAGCGCCGCTGCTTTATTAAGTATTGAAAATAAAAGGGATTTACTATGTCACTTGCCATTGCCTATAGTCGCGGACGCTCAGGAATTGATGCGCCTTTAGTCACCGTGGAAGTGCATATATCTAATGGTTTGCCCGCTTTAAATTTGGTCGGTTTGCCAGAAGCAGCAGTAAAAGAAAGCAAAGACCGCGTGCGTGGCGCGATTATTAATTCGCATTTTGAATTTCCCATGCAACGAATCACCATTAATCTCGCCCCTGCCGATGTTCCCAAAGAAGGCGGCCGTTTTGATTTGCCGATTGCTTTAGGTATTCTTGCGGCTTCAGGGCAAATTCCGATAGCTGAATTAGCTAAATACGAATGTATCGGTGAGCTTTCCTTGGGTGGCGAATTACGTAGTGTTAACGGCGTCTTGCCTGTGGCATTACAAGCTCGAGACGCACAGCGCCCGCTGTTTTTACCCTTAGACAATGCTCAAGAAGCCGCCTTGGTACAGCACGCTGAATTGTTTCCCGCGCAACATCTAACCGATATTTGCGCACATTTGAATGGTTTTCATAAGTTAGACGCAGCCATGCCCGCGCCCCAAGCTGTGCATAGTGATGCAGATAGTCCCGATTTTTCAGATGTCCAGGGGCAGTTTCATGTCAAACGCGCTTTAGAAATTGCGGCAACGGGCTTGCATAATATCTTGATGCTTGGCCCGCCGGGTACCGGAAAATCGATGCTGGCTTCACGTTTACCGACTATTTTACCGGTATTATCAGAGGTGCAAGCCTTAGAAAGTGCGGCCATTGCCTCAATTTGTGGCGCGGGATTCAATTCCGCGAATTGGTTAAAACCCCCTTATCGCGCCCCGCATCATACCGCTTCTGCCCCTGCTTTAGTGGGAGGCGGCAGTAATCCGCAGCCGGGAGAAATTTCATTGGCGCATAATGGCATTTTATTTTTAGACGAATTGCCTGAGTTCGATAGAAAAGTGTTAGAAGTTTTACGCGAGCCTTTAGAAACAGGGCATATCACGATCTCGCGCGCCACGCGGCAAGCCGACTTTCCGGCACGGTTTTTATTAATTTCTGCCATGAATCCTTGCCCGTGTGGCTATTTAGGCGATCCCTCAGGGCGTTGTCGATGTACCTCTGAGCAAGTCGCGCGCTACCGTGCTAAAATTTCCGGCCCTTTATTAGATCGAATTGATATGCACCTCGAAGTCCCGCGCGTTTCCCATGAAGTCTTGCGCAAAGGTTCAGCTGAAGGCGAACAAAGCAGCGCGGTTATTCGTGCCCGAGTGATTAAAGCAAGGGCTTTGGCAGTGGCGCGCTCGGGCAAAGCCAATAGCTTATTAACCGCCAAAGAAGTGAAGCAGATTTGTACCTTATCGGAGCAAGGGCATCAATTATTAGAGCAAGCGATGAATAGCTTTGGCTTGTCGCATCGCGCGTATCATCGTATTTTAAAGCTAGCGCGCACGATTGCTGACTTGGCTGGCTCAAAAAACATAGAAATTCCGCATTTAAGCGAAGCTATCGGCTATCGCAAATTAGATCGTCAGGCATAACCTTTATTCATGGCTACAAAATTAAACCCCCAACAGCAAACGGCTGTACAAACCATTGATCGTCCCTTATTGGTGCTTGCCGGTGCCGGCAGTGGTAAAACCCGGGTGATTACCGAAAAAATCGCCTATTTAGTCAGACAAGGCTTGCCAGCACGACATATTGCCGCCTTAACCTTTACCAATAAAGCCTCGCGGGAAATGAAAGCGCGTGTCAGTAAATTGCTCGATGACAAAGAATTGCGCGGCTTGCGTGTTGCCACTTTTCACTCTTTAGGTTTAGAGATCTTGCGTAAAGAGCATAAAACCCTGCAATATAAGGCCGGAATCTCTTTATTTGATGAGCAAGATAAAATTACTTTGCTGAAAAACCTGATTACCCACAGCAGCCAAAATTACGATATTGATGCCGTGACTATTTATTCAGGGCTTATCGGGCAATGGAAGAATGCTTTTGTGACCCCTGAGCAAGCACTGAGCTTAGCCAAGGCAGAGGAGTTGGAGGCGGCACAAATTTACGCAGATTATACGCGCAGTTTAAAAGCTTATAACGCAGTTGATTTTGACGATTTGATTTTATTGCCGGTGTTACTGTTGCAGCAATTTCCTGACGTTTTAGCCAAATGGCAAAATACCTTGCGTTATTTATTGGTCGATGAATATCAAGATACCAATCTTACCCAGTATCAATTAGTCAAATTACTGGTTGGCAAACTGGGAAAATTTACCGTGGTTGGTGACGATGATCAGTCCATTTACGCCTGGCGTGGTGCGCATCCAGAAAACCTGGCGCAATTACAAAAAGATTACACGCGTCTTGAGGTGATTAAGCTGGAGCAAAACTATCGTTCCTATGGACGCATTTTAAAAGTCGCCAATCAGCTCATTGCTAATAATCCGCACGCGTTTGAAAAGAAATTATGGAGTGATATGGGCTATGGTGATCCCTTGCGCGTATTAGCTCATAAAAATGATCTTGAAGAAGCCAAGCAAGTGGTCGCAGAAATTGTCCATCATAAATTTAAAACCGGCGGCTGTTATGGTAACTACGCGATTTTATATCGCAGCAACCATCAATCACGCTTATTTGAGCGTAGTTTACGCGAACAAGATGTGCCCTATTTTATTACCGGCAGCGCCTCGTTTTTTTCCTATGCAGAAATTAAAGATATTCTGAGTTACCTGAGATTATTTGTAAATCCTGATGATGACGCGGCTTTTCTACGTGTAGTCAACACGCCGCGCCGCGAAATTGGCCCGACCACCTTAGAAAAATTGGGCGCGTATGCTAATGGCCGACATATTAGCTTATTTAGCGCCTGTTCTGAGATGGGCTTAAAAGCGCATCTGTCTGAGCCAGCACTGGCTCGCTTGCAGAAATTTTGCCAATGGACGTTAAGAACTTCGATAGAAATTCAAAGTGGCGATATCTTTGCGGTCATGCAGGCTTTTATCCAGCACATTAATTATCATCAATGGCTACACGAAAATAGCCCCAGTCAAGCGGCAGCCGAACGTAAAATTAAAAACGTCGATGACTTGATTGAATGGTTGCAGCGTCTGGCGGAAAAAGTAGACGACTCAGAAAATACCCTAGAGGCTATTGTCGCAAAAATCCAATTGCTGGATATATTGGATCGTAACCAAGCGGAAGAAGCCGATAGCCAGGTCAGCTTAATGACCTTTCATGCCGCGAAAGGGCTGGAGTTTCCGCATGTATTTTTAATCGGTTTTGAGGAGGATATATTGCCCCATCAAAACAGCGTCGAAACCGGCAATATCGAAGAGGAGCGACGCCTTGCCTATGTCGGTATCACCCGCGCGCAGCACACTTGCACTTTTAGTTACTGCACGCACCGCAAGCGTTATGGGGATATTATTGAAAGCGCCCCCAGTCGATTTTTAGAGGAGCTACCGCAAGATGAATTGGAATGGCCGAGTAAAAAGCCGGTCGATAAAGAAGAACAAAAAGTGCGCGGTAAAGCTAATTTAGCGCATTTAAAATCGATGCTATCGTAAACCGTACCAATCAGTTAAAATAAGCAACTCAAATACGCGCCCGTAGCTCAGCTGGATAGAGTGCCACCCTCCGAAGGTGGATGTCGGATGTTCGAATCATCTCGGGCGCACCATATAAGTAATTGAAATTTGACGATTATTTCGTTCAGTCCGAATGCCGCAGGATGTTGATTTTTTTCTGAAGTGTCACTGAGCTGCTATTTTAAATAACCTGAGTTCGGGATAATAGTTATTGATTTTAAAGGGGATTTTTATAT
>JACUUF010000418.1 GCA_014859465.1 Methyloprofundus sp. | reverse complement strand
AGAGTCGACGATATGCTTAAGCAGGGTAGATATTTTTTCAGAACGAATATCATTAGGATCGTCTTTATTACTATCGGTTTGTATAGGAATAAAATAAAATGCAATTTTATTACCCACCTCATCATTGACTTTCATCATCCAATCTATATTGTTTCGATACTCATCAAAACGATCCGAGCCAAACTTTTTGAATATATAATTCAACCCATCGAATAAGGCTAATTTTAGATTTTTATCGCGAAGTACCCTTGCACCAATCCTTAAAACTGTTCGCTTTAAAGAGCAACCCACTAAATCAAACGGATGATCAACATCACAGCTAATAAGCTTCCTAAACTTACGTTTTTTACGGTTTAAATCCGGCCAAATCTGTTGCAAGATCATCCATAGTATTTCTAAGTATTCATTGACGATTGGACGGTCTAAAAAGCCCGCTTTATATGCCACAGACGCAGTGGCGGGAAAACGGTCGTGGCTATCGCGGTCTTTGGTGATGAGTTCTTCATAGCGCGAGAGCATAAAGAAGGCACTGCCGAAGATGTCGAGGTTCAGGTGAATGTGTTCGCCGTGTTTTACCAGGCCTGGTTGGTCGCCTAGGGGTGGATGTCCATATAAAACCGGCACATTGGGTTCGACCAAATTGGCGTCAATGCCATCGTTAGCAGGTGTCCAGGTCGCCAACGGCAAAACCGGCATGGATTCGGGTTTTAACCAAGCCTGGTGGGCTTTGTGGAAAAAGCTGGCGTCCAGCGTTAATTTAGCCGCACTGTGTGCACTAACAGGCCTGGTGATTTCGATCACATCGCCAACATAGGTTTCCACCTCAAACGCCAAACCCAAAAACTCACCCAGCAGGATATCCAACGCATAGCGCTGTTCAGTTTGGCAGAGGTTAGGAATTTTGATTTTTAGCATGTCTAACCCTTAATCGCTTTTTTAAGGCAAAGCATAGTGTTAAGTAGTTTGGAGGGTTTGTGCGTGACGGCAAAGTATGGTTTTTGCACCGCACCGAACTGCCTAAAAGACCGCTCAACTGGCTCGATCATTGATCCTTCAAAATCAAACTTGTTTACAAATCCGGCTGTATAACGAATTATTTCTTTGATCAAAACAGAAGCCGCCCCAAAGGTTCTATAGTCTGGATCAATCGTACTAATTAGGTCATAAGCACTCATCTCATCCCAAATGACGAACAGCGCTGCATGAAGATTTCCATCACAATCAAAAGCCGCTATAGTTTTTGCTTTGTTATTTCTATAACCTGAATCATAAATTTTTTTAAATAAATCAAAGCTATAAGATATTTTTGAACCTTGCTTTGCTAAAGTCATTTTATGGTTTTGATAAAAATCCTCAGCACTTAAATCAAAAACAACATTCACAATCTTTTCTGATTTTTTAATATTTTTCCGCTTTGAGTGCTCGAACTCAGAATATACTTTTTCCAAGTCACTTAAGTCATCAATTACGTAAGTATATCGTGTGGTCTGCTCAAAGCCGCGCCAATAAAACGGCAACCAGTTGGTTTGCGAGTAATGCCAGTTTTGGTTGAAATAATCGTATTTCGGCAGTTGGTCAATCAATGCCTCCATCCAATCTTTTTGTTGGGAAAGCATTTTACTGTTCTTGGCTTGCGAGCCTTTTAACCAAGGACCAAGATTTTGTGTTAGAGGCGGATGCGACAATAACGTAAAACCATAACGTTTTTTTGTCACATAAGGCATTGATGCTAAAATTTCTTCGCCATTTTCAACCAAACACACATCCCACGCATCACCTGCGACCGCATCTAACCACCAGGCCTGGCTAAAAATAGGAATGCTTTTTTCGTGCTCACAAAATAAACGGTATTTTTCTTTATTGGTCATCTTCTTAACAAACTCACAATTAAATTCTTCACACTAAATTTTCGGGTTAGATAAATGCAGCCATCTTTACAGGCGACATAATAACGGCCGTTTTGTTTGGCAATTTCACCAGGCCTGGTGGTTTGTGTTGGCTGCTTTTGATAGTCTTCAATCACCCAACGTTGCCCTTTCCATAAGCCTTTTGGTTGTGGCAAGGCATCTAACCACAGCTCCGTTCCGCGTAAAACGTGCCATATCCGCTCGATTGGCCAACTTTGCCAATCGATCATGGTTTTGTGTTCGGCCGGCGCAAGGTTTTTTGCGCGTGGCGTTGGGCTTTGTACCGGTTGTTTGATGCGGGGTGCGTTACCCGCTTGAATAGCATCTAAGGCTTTTAGCACTAGCGACACACCGGTTTCGCCGATTAATTTGTTTAGTCTGGGTGGCGATTTGGTGCCGAGCGGAATATAGGTACGCTCTTGAAAAATAATATCGCCCGTGTCTTCACCTTGGTCGATGTAATGCACGGTGACACCGGGGTTCATTTCCATATTGTAGTATTGCCAAAAGTCCGGGTTAGGGCCGCGATATTCAGGCAAAATCGCAGGGTGCAAATTAATTGTGCCGTATTTTGGAATACTAAAAATATTATCTTTAAGCAGTTGCGACATACTGAACACAACAATAATATCGGGCTTTAAATTGTTTATCCATTCTACCAGGCCTGGTTGAGCACTGGCGGTCATAAAACGATAAGGCAGGCCTGCTTGTTCAGCTTTGTTTTTTAAACTGAGTTGCTGGCGTTTAATTTTGGAATAGCAAAAACGCGCGATGCCCATGAGTTTATGCAGGCCTGGTTGTTTTTTGTAGTTGCGCGGAGCGGATTCCAAAATGCCGACAACTTGATGCCGACTGTTCAGCAATGGCTCAACCAAACGCGATACACCTTGGGTAATCATTAAGACTCTAAGCCCTGTTTTGTAATGAATTTCAGGCCGAATATCACTAGTACTTTTACTCTCTCTCTCTACAAAACCGGCTTTTTGTGCGCCTTTTATCGAAGCTGTGTTTTTAGCATTGATGCTCATTAGGATTTCGCCTTTGTCTTTGAAGTCATCTACAATTTTTGATAACACCGCCGGGTAAATGCCCTTGCCTCTGGCTTGCGGTGCAGTTTCGCAGTAGTGGATAAAATGTTGGTTGGGTTGCAACTTTATCGGATACGCCCAATGTGGACACACCACCTGCTCATTCGACTTCACCCAAGAACGATGCACGCATTGTCTATCGAGATAAGCATAATACCCTTTATCCCCCAACGCTAAAAAATCACGAAACACCTCAACATAACGCGCAGGTTGGAAATTGAGGATGTCTGCTAGATTGGTTTGGGTTGTATGGCGGATGTCAGTTCTTGCATAATCGACTGATTTGTTTTGTGTGGATGTGAACAAGCTTACTGTTTCATAGCAAAACAGGCGCATTTTTATCGCCACCAACAATCGTTTTAATAACTTCATTTTATTTAAAACCTTTTGCGAATTTCCATGTCATAACGGCATTAATTGAATACATTAAAGTATATGCTACGGAAAAGAAAATAATGGTTGTCATAACATCTTTAGAGGCATAACCTACTATAAAAGCTGAACCCGTCGCAATTAACAAGCAGGTTTGCCAAAGTAAATCTAGCTTTTGTTTTTCTGCAATCATGAACATATTACTCAGTGGACTGGTAACAAATTGAAGGAAAAACATTGGGGTAAGGATTTGTGCATAAAAACCTGCTTCTCGCCAGTTTTCGCCAAACACGATTGCAAACAAGTCTGGCGCGATAAAAATAAATACAGCAAAGGGTAATACCGAAATAATTAGTAGTTTTTTGAAGGTGTTTTTGTATTCACGGATGCATTCACCACGTTCTGCATAGGCTTTGCTTGCTTGCTGCCTGAAAACATCGCCTATTGCACCGCCTACAATTGTGATGGGTGCACCAATAACACGCTGTATCAACATATAAAAACCTGCAACCGTAGCCGTAAAAAAGATATTAAAAAATATGCTCGGGAGCTGACGTGAAGTTGCGTTCATGGTGTGGGCTATCAGAAGAAATTTGGGAAAGTTTATATAACGTTTTGCCAGTGCAAATTGTTTTAACTTTTTTGGTTTATGCACATTTCGTGTGTCTTTTATAAACTTCTGCCCCATATAGAGCGTAGCTAACACCTGCCCAATCACTTGTCCCAGTATTAAGCCTAAAGCAGAAAGCTTGGTAAAAAACCCAAACCCGATTTGCGAGCCCACCATTGCTGTACTTTGAACAATACGGCTATTCGCCATATCTCTGTAACCTTTTTCGCGGTTAAACCAATAGTAAAGAGATTGATAAATCCCTGTTAAAAAAATGCTTAATGGTATCCAATATAGCCACTTTCCAATTTCAGGATTATCGAGTAGGCCGACTATTTGACTTTCAAATAGCCAAATCACAAGTAACGTTAATAAACTAACTACGCTAGAAATCACCCAAGACAAGATAACGATTTGATAAGCATCATCTCGTCTCTTTGGTAAAACAATGGCAAGTTCATAACGTGC
>JACUUF010000258.1 GCA_014859465.1 Methyloprofundus sp. | reverse complement strand
TTATAAACAGCCGCATATCGCTAAAGAAGACATTTTCGAAAAAATTTCTGCGAAATATTCGCAGGATTTAGCGCGCTTGCATCAATCGTTAGTTGAGTTCTTGGATTTCCGTTCTATCAGAAGCTAATCGAGATCAGTTTAACTCTGTTCGTGAATAGTAAGAAATTATCAAAATGTATACATTTTGATAATACTGCTTTTATATTATTATTTTATATCTTATAATTAAATTCTCGTTAAGTTTTAGAGGATTTAATAATGGCGGTCGTTGGATATGCTCGTGTTTCGAGCGTTGGTCAAAAACTAGATGTTCAACTTGAAAAGCTGAAGATGTATGGTTGTGAAAAGGTCTTTGAAGAAAAAGTGAGTGGAACGACTGCTAACCGTGTTCAGTTGCAACGATGCTTAGAATACCTGCGTGAGGGTGACAGTCTTGTCATTACAAAGTTAGACCGTTTGGCGCGATCTACTTTTCATCTCACCCAAATTGCTAACCTTCTTGAAGAGAAGTCTGTCGATTTTGTTGTGCTTGATCAGCAGATTGATACATCAACGCCAACCGGTAAGTTGCTTTTTAATATGTTGGCCAGTATTGCTGAGTTTGAAACAGAGATTCGGAAAGAGCGGCAACTTGAGGGCATTGAAAAAGCTAAATCGAAAGGTGTGAAGTTTGGTGCTAAGAAAAAATTGACTGAGCAAGAGATTGAACAAATGATTCAAGAGCGAGAGTCTGGTGTTTTGGTTAAAGACCTCGCCAAGAAATATGGAATCAGTATTCCAAGTGTTTACCGGCTAATGGGCGCAAAAGTGCCGCAGAATGAATCTGATAAAAAGCTTCCTGCCTGATCGGGTCTGGTTTGTTTGGTAAAAATAGCTTTCGTTTGTGATGTTTTGGGTAAACTTATAAAAAAATGCGATTGGAAAACTAAATATGGATTACCATAATGGTAAGTGTTAAAATTCTGAGCCGTTTCACTTATGGCTTCTCTGAGGATAAGCTGGATAGCGATAATCGTAAGATTAGTGAGGGGCCTTTATACCCAGTAGCCGAAGTGATTGAGCTTTTGAAGTCATCTGAAGCAATAAAGATCGCGACTCGCAAGGCTAATATTGACGCACAAAACTTGGATTGGGATGCGGATGACTTAGCTCTTTATTTGGAAAGAGCTGTGGTGAATGGTCGATATTTAGGCTCTGAATGGACTTGGCTTAAATCAGGCGTGAGCTGTGCGGCTTGTGATGCTTATCGTTTGAATGACGGCGACCTCAGTTATTATTTTAAGTTTGCAATAGGTAAGACTGGCGCCTTGATTTTAATCGTGTCCTGTCATTTGTCTTCCTAGGAGGAGAATACAATGAGTAAAGAACTACCGATTTGCCCGGTTTGTGGTGAAGGGCATTTGAGCGCACATAGTGAATTAGTATCAGTTGAATATCACGGAAAAACTGGCGAAATACCCAACCATTTTAGTGTATGCGATGTTTGCGAAATTGAGCAGGCTGGCGCTAATGAAATGCGCTTGAATAAGCGTGCCATGATTGCTTTTAAAAAGCGTGTTGATGGCTTACTTTCTGGTGAAGAGATTCGTCGCATGCGTGAAGCATGGGGTATTGACCAAAAACAAGCCGCCCTTATTTTTGGTGGTGGCCCAGTGGCATTTTCTAAGTACGAAAATAACGATGTTATGCAGTCTGAAGGTATGGATAAATTGTTGCGTGCCGCATGGTATGCGCCGGATGTATTTGCATGGTTAAAAGAACAAGCAGGTTTGGATGGCGTCGATAGTGACCATAGTTATCATAAAACAACCAATTTGATGAATAAGGTCGGCTCTGGGATCAAGTTGGTTCACAGTTTCAAGTTAGATGATTCGGCAACTTATCATAGATTGGAGTCTGTGGCATGACGGATGCGCTACAAAAAGCAAAAGATACGTTGCAGATTACGGATGTCTATGTGCGTGATATGACTGCACATTGTTATGGTGATTTTGAGCCTAAGTATTATCCGAATTTAGAAACACTCGATATTGCATCAAAGCACTTTGTCGAGAAAGTTGATGTTGTTGAGCTGGATGCAAAAAAGTTCATGCGTGTTTTTATAAATTTAGGCGTGCGCTGGGTTGATCCAACTGCCAATTCAGAAGAGCTAGGGCTAAAAGCGCAGATTGAAACTGTGTTTGTGGTTGAATATTTCATGACCGAAGAGCTTAAAAAAGAATCGATTGACGCTTTTGCTCTTCAAAATGCTAGTTACCATGTTTGGCCATACTGGCGCGAGCTTTTAATGAACCAAGCCGCACGCATGCACTTGCCAAGAGTTACGCTACCTACTATTCAGTTAGCAAAAAAGCCCTAGTCTAAGTCCAGCATTTTGCTTTGCGGATCTTTCCCTTATCAGGAAACACTTTCTACTAGTTGTTTCCAGTTCATACTTTTCCCTGACAGGGAAAGACCTTTGGTCTGCAAGAAATCGCCTATTTTTTTAGCTTACTTAATAAGGAAATCGAAATTTCAGTCGTTTCCTTTCCTGCCTAATCACCTTTACCTTACCGGGAAACTCAACACCATAGCGTTACTCAAAGCGGTTAAGTTAATTGCCTGCCAGAAACTCTTGTAAAAAATATTTCCCTAACGGGGAAGCGTTTATTTTCAGAAAAAATTATGAGTTATTGCGATGTTGTCCTGCAACAGGATTGCTGTCCAAGTTGTCGTTGATGTCCCATAAAGTTTTTTCCGGCTTTAATCCTCCATGGTGACCTTTTGATTTTGTCTCTCAAAAATTGTTAGTGCAGTTTTTGAGGTTTTTTAATTTCAAGATTTAGAGGTTTTGTATGAGCGAAGTCAAAAAACTGATACGAATTGCCGCTGTTAAAAACTTAACTGGTATAAGTAAAAGCCACATCTATTTACTGGCATCAAAGGGCGATTTTCCAAAACCCATTAAGCTAGGTGAGCGTTCCGTGGCCTGGGTTCAGGAGGAGGTCGAGACTTGGATTGAAAATCGTATTTCTCAGCGAGACGGGGAGGTTTAAAACAGTGATTATTCCAGACTTTTTGCAGAAGCCAAAGGGCATTATTGCAAGTATGCAACAACACGCTTTAAATGCTACTAAGTACCCTAATCCTTGCGCGGCGACTATCGTATCGATTGCAACCATCAATACCCTTTTGCTTGGAAAGGTCACAATCGATTCTTACTCAGGGCTTAGCATGAATCAACTCTACGTTTTCCTGGCTCCAACTGGTGCAGGTAAGGAAAGTTACTTAAAACTTTTTGAAAGGATGATAGAAGAATTAATTTCAAGAAGTAAGTATAAAACACACCATCTGTTAAACCAGATTCCAGCATCAGCTCAAGGATTCCATGAAATACTGAAAGATGCCCAGTCACCTTTGGTTGTGCTTTCAGATGAGATTGGAAATGTATTAGATAAAGCTGATAAAAGTTCTGTGGGAAATGAGATGATGAGCTATTTTATGGAGTTGATGACTAAGCATAATGGAAGCATTCAGCCGTCACAGTCACTAAAAAGCAGGTATGAGCCTGTAGCAAATCCAAGATGCGTAGTGGCAGGATTTACAACCGGCGAACGCTTTACTGAAACCATCTGCTCATCCAAGCTTGCGAACGGCTTTTACAATCGAGCGATCATTTGCTCGATTGATCGAGTATCTCCATCTTACACCTATTCTGATGAAATCTCAGAAGAACTGCGTGCTGATCTGGAATTTTTGGTGAACTTTAGACCACAAAAAATTGGGTTTAGCGAGAATGCTTGGAAATTTTATGAAAGTCGTGATAAAGATAAGTATGAAATTTTTAAGACAGACGATCCAGGATATGGAGCGAGGTTGGCCGAACAAATTATCAGATTAGCCGCAATCATATGTATATCCGATAAACGTAGTGAAATATGCGTCGAGGACTTGAGGCTAGCTGAGTCGATAAGATTATATATATACATGAATTTTAAAGAATATCTGGAAGATCAAGGTGGGGATGGTGATTTTAGGAAACGAATTTTAAACCAAGTATTAAGGCTGATAAAAAAACACAATAGGATATCAAGGTCAGATCTTATGAAAAGCTCTAGGTTACTAAATAGTGCAGAACCTTTTGTTCAAGAAAAAATCTTAGATCATATTTGCAAGTATTATGACGTAAATTTGGTAGCTCATGGCAAGAAGCGAGTTTATGAGTATAATGGCGACTAAGTAGAGTTTGATGTATTAAATTTTACGTTTTTTATGTGGCGGCTGCCCCGTTTTGCGTGGGCAGTTGTCCCGTTTTGCGTGAGTAGTTGTCCCGTTTTGCGTGAGTAGTTGTCCCGTTTTGCGTGAGTAGTTGTCCCGTTTTGCGTGAGCAGTTGCCCCGTTTTGCGTGAGCAGTTGCCTCGTTTTGTTTGAAGTGGGAGAGGTTGTTAATGTCGTGTTAGGCGGTTTTACGAACCCAGTGCTTATCGCGTTCTTCAAACTCTAATCGGTTCATGG
>JACUUF010000257.1 GCA_014859465.1 Methyloprofundus sp. | reverse complement strand
TTGGACTTCAAACCCCGTTTCAAACTCTTGGAGTATAACGCTTCTGTATGATTTAAAAGGTCTTAATCCCTTCTGATTCAGGGCATGTTTCAAACATAAGCCAAAATTATCTAAGAAAGTTCCAACGTCAGTCTTAATCCCTTCTGATTCAGGGCATGTTTCAAACGGACAAGACCTTTCTTTTAGAAACGTTGGTAACTGTCTTAATCCCTTCTGATTCAGGGCATGTTTCAAACCAACTCCTGCTGCTGTTGCTGCTCCATCTTGCTCGTCTTAATCCCTTCTGATTCAGGGCATGTTTCAAACAGCGGATATGCGCTAGAGTTTGTTAGGGAGCAAACGTCTTAATCCCTTCTGATTCAGGGCATGTTTCAAACGCAAGTAGAACTTACCAAGGGGAGTTTATGATGAGTCTTAATCCCTTCTGATTCAGGGCATGTTTCAAACGCAACAATACAACTTTAAAATGTCCGGAGCGAGGTCTTAATCCCTTCTGATTCAGGGCATGTTTCAAACGGTAAAAAAAGTAATGGAGTGCGGCACTCCATTTGTCTTAATCCCTTCTGATTCAGGGCATGTTTCAAACCACCAAGTAATAAGTAAGAAAACTTCCAGTAAAAGTCTTAATCCCTTCTGATTCAGGGCATGTTTCAAACTTGTTCAATCGAATACATACCAAAGTTATTATTTGTCTTAATCCCTTCTGATTCAGGGCATGTTTCAAACTTCAAACTGGCAATAGCTACGATTACAATGATTAGTCTTAATCCCTTCTGATTCAGGGCATGTTTCAAACCTACGATTAAGTTTTTTTGCTGCAACACCCGTCGAGTCTTAATCCCTTCTGATTCAGGGCATGTTTCAAACTAAATTTCTAGAAACCATAGGCGCTGACATCGGCGTCTTAATCCCTTCTGATTCAGGGCATGTTTCAAACAATTCGAAAAAGTTAGATACGTACAAAGTAATACGTCTTAATCCCTTCTGATTCAGGGCATGTTTCAAACTCATAATGCCGGCGGCTCAGGCGCTGTTACTTTGGTCTTAATCCCTTCTGATTCAGGGCATGTTTCAAACGGTATTAGGTAGACTAATGGAAGAAGCTGAAAAGGTCTTAATCCCTTCTGATTCAGGGCATGTTTCAAACACCGACTGGGCGCGGGTTCAGTATCGAGTTTTTAGGTCTTAATCCCTTCTGATTCAGGGCATGTTTCAAACCGCACGTGGCTAGTTTAGCTTTATTTTCAGTCTATTGCAAAGGGGGTTGCCAATGCGTTTACATTCGGTATGTTTACTCGACATTTTTATGACTTTTCAGCCTCCATCCACGCGATTAATGTGCCTTTAAGATCCTTTAACGCTGCTCCATAGATGACCTTTATAGCATATTCTTGCGCTCTTTTTGCGGTCGGCGCATCTAATGGCCGCGCTGAAATCAGCCATTTAGTGCCATAAAGCCCGCCGGCTCGATGTCCCAGACTTTCCAGCTTATAGAGAATATCGGCATTTTTATCGGTGCTTTTCTTAAAATTAACGGTCTTACATTCGACCATCAATAACCGATTATGATGCACGACCACACAATCTAGCTCATTACGTATATCGTCCTTGGGCACTGCCATTTCGGTAAATTCGACATTCGCTTTAATGTCATCGGGCTTTAAATCGCTGGCAATATGCCAAACGTATTCTTCCAGCCACTGGCCGCCTAAATATTGAGCGCCCGTCACATTGTGAAAATACAGCGTATCCGGCTTGGTTTGATCCCACTGACAGAGCTGCTGTTCAGTCATTTTCGTTAAGGCTTGTGCCCATAAACCGCCTGGCGCCCGCTTGAATTGTTGTTCGGGATGGGCTATCGCTGCGGGTACGCCACGCGCTGTTTCTGCCATGGCGCTAGCGACCATGCCGTTAATAACGCTCCAAAAGTTATCCATCGGTTCAACATGTTCTGCCAGCCATTTGGTTAGCGCTTTGCGCTGTTGGGCGTGTTGCCGCCATTGTTCATCCGCGCTGTTTCGGTATTGCTTGCCCATCGATTGCAAATAGCTGTCAATGGTTAATAGGTTGGCAATGGCAATGGGAGCTTGATTTTTGGGATAGATCACTTCGATGCGTGCGTGTTCGGTATCGGTGTACAGAATCTGATTGTCGTCTGCCCTAAAGACCTCACAAAAGCCCAGTGTCATCAATTTGGTACCGCCGGTCGCATGATAAGTCAGGGCGCAATCGGGATAACGCTCTTGAAGATCAACGGCTATGTTCATGGCTTTTTCTTCTATCATCTTAAGCACCACGTCCTCTACGTAATCATAGCGAATAATGGCTTTATCGTCATAGTGGGCAAGGGTTTTTACTAGTTTAATAAAGTCATCTGCTTTGCTGCCCATGGTCGTAGAAACCGCCAAGGCAATAATATCGGGCTTTAATTGTAAAACAGGAATCAGGTTCGCCTGAGTCTGGCCGGTGACGATGAGTAAATGTACGCTGGTTTTAGTCATGGTTATTTATCTATATATTAGGTTTTAAGTCTTTTCAATGGTGTACAGGCCCATACCAAAAGTGGTTTTATTACCGGCATGTAACCATTGCCCAAGCTGTATCAGCGGTAAAAAAGGCTGTAGTGGTCCGCTGAGTTTGATTTTTCCCAACACGCCGCCCAAAATCATTTTTTGCTGTTGCCGATTGGAATACCGCGCCCAATCGCACCAGCGGAACTGGGTTTCGCAGCTTACCGCTTGTGCAAGCTCTGCCAGCACTGAAAAGTCGGGGGCTTGATAGTCGGCATAATGAAACTCTTCCAGCAAGTAATAACGCCTGACTAACGACATGATGAAATCGCGTCCGCTCATGTCGTGTGCCAGCAGTTGGCCTTTTTTCTGGATGCGTAACGGGGTTTTGATGCTAAGGGTTAAGCTTTGAGGCAGGGCATCGTGATATTCGAGCCTGTCTTTATTGGCTAAATGCTGATGATTGATAACCGATGCACCTTCTTGCGCAGAATAAATAACAATAGGCTTACTAGCTCCAGTTTGATTTAATATCAGTGTTACATCAATTAATCTTGCCCGGCTTCGTGATTTGCCCAAACCCTGTGTTAAGGCTCTTTGCCAGGCATATATAATTAAAGGTAGTTGCTCTATGGCTTTACCGATAAGCACCATTGAGAAACTTAATATATCGCCAGGTAGATAATCTTTACTACCCAGCGCGGGCGGTTCAATGACATAGGGCGGCGGTATATCACTGAACAGTTGCAAGCTGTGATTTTCCGGCGGAGGTGTTTCAAAGATAGCAGGATAAGGACAGGTTCGGTAAAGCGGACAGGTTTTACAATCCGCTATTTTGGTCATGCAACTGATATGCCGCAGTGCATGACCAAATGCGCCGCGTAACATGGAGCCCGAATAAAAATTCAGATGCAGCGGCGTTTCTACAGCAAAGTTAAACTGGTAGCGGTTGACCGGTAAATTCATCATGATGGTAGTGTTCTCATTTGTTCTTGTAGTTACCCATAAAATTTGCCCTTTGCCTAGCGACCAAAGAATTTCGCGGCACACCCGAAGAAAATGCAGGTAATTCGCTCATTCTTGCAGGCTTTTAAGCTGATCTTTCAGTTTTTTAGGCTTGCCCCAAAACGCGCATAATTCATTGCCGGTTTCCCATAAGGCTTGTTTATCGGTTTGAGACCAACTACTCGCCTGCTTCATAGTTTGGGTGAGTAATTGCCTTAAGGTGCCATTGGGTTCGGGTGCTCGGGTTTTGGCGGTCTGGTATTCCTGCTGTAACACAAAAATTGCTTTTTGTGCCTCGGTCATCGCTGCCATTTGTACGGCTTTTGCGTCTTCGGCGGCTTGTTTTAAGCGCTTCTGTTCGGCGGCTTCGGCATCTTGTTGGACTTGAAGCTCATGTTTTTTCTGTTCTTGCGCTAAAAATTCAGCGCGTTGCGTTGCGAGATGTTGCAATTTTTCATGACGTTGATAATCAGGCGCGGCTTGTCCTTTCAGAAATGCGTGGGTTTTATCTAAAACAAAATCACCAATTTCAACCAAGACCCAACCGAAGGGCAATAAATCATGTTGCTGGTCTTTGTGATTGCCGGCCAGCCAAATGGTGGTGGGTTTTGCTAGGTATTTCGCCGACTTGTCTCTGCCTTGATTAATTTTGATGTGCCGCACGCCCTCAAGGGTATTACTTTCCGCGCCGCCGTGTTGGCCAACTCTCAATAAAAAAGCCTGTTGTTTATTAAAGGCCTCGCCCAATTCATTGGCCAGCAGTTTTTCCAAGCCTTGCGCCCAATCCTTATTGGCGTAATTAAGCTGTTGTAGTATGTCGAGTTCGCCTTCCAGTTGCGGCACAAAAAACTCGTTACAGCACTTGCATATCTCGCGTAGCGTCCAGCGATAATTGATATCTTTATTCGCTAAAAAGGTCATGTCAAAGGTTAAGCTACGGCTGCGGTTTGCTGGCAAACATTCTAAAAGTTGATTCAAGCCTTT
>JACUUF010000044.1 GCA_014859465.1 Methyloprofundus sp. | reverse complement strand
TTAATCCAGCAGTCGTTCGCTCTCTAATCAAGTTTCGCTCGAACTCAGCTAATGCACCAAAAATATGAAACATGAGCTTCCCGGAAGGGGTGCTCGTTTCGATGTTGTCTGTGATCGATGTGAATTCAACCCCTCTGGCATCAAGGTCGTTGATGATCGAGATTAAATCTTTGATCGACCGGCTAAGCCGGTCAAGCTTCCAAACGACAAGTTGATCACCTGGACGCAATGCTTTGAGAGCATTTGCAAGTTCCGGGCGATCATACTTTGCACCTGAGCCGGTTTCTTCATATATGATTTCACATCCAGCCTCATTAAGGGCATCAAGCTGGAGAGTAAGATCTTGATGAAGCGTAGATACTCGCGCGTAGCCGACTTTCATTTTAATTATGATTTCAACTGTTTTCTTAAGTCATCGATTTCTTTATGAAGGCTTTCAAACTCTTCCTTATAAGCATTTTTCACAAACTTAGTAAACTCACTTTGCATCCAATATAGAACCCATAAAAAGATTGCTAAAAGCATCCCAACTAATAAGTTCGTTGCTTCAACCTTGAATACGAACAGGGTGAACATTGTCAGGTACATGGAAACCATGAAAAGAAAAGCAAACTTTGAAATACTCATTCCAACATACTCCGTAAATATTGGTCTCATTACTTAAAATACATATTATAAATGATACTATGATTATGATACTGATAAATGAACCTGGAATGAGGCCTTAAAAACTCAGAACAGGCTCACTATTGTGTAAGTCTCAAATCCATACGTTTTTGAGACTTACCATCTTGGCCCAGGGTCATTGTCAGGATTTTTGGAGTCCAACACCTTAAGTGATTCGATATATGCTTCACGTTCTTGCTGCGTTTTCTTCTCTAGGTACTCTTGAATTTGAGTGCGGACAAAATCGTTCCGCCATTCTGAAAGCTTTTCTTCGGCCTTTTGAAAAATGCAACTCATTTGATGACTAGGCTCTGCTTTACTACAGGCATCAATAACGGACTGAGCCTCAATGAGACTTAGCCCGAACCCATCAACAAGAATTTCTTTTATGAATACTATCTTTTCATCAGTTAAATTAACATGGCTCATGAGCTTACCCCGTCAGTTCTTATCAAATAATTATTTTGCAGGCTTTTATATTAGAAGTGTCATCAGTAAAATACTAGATTTTTTTATTTAATGGGTAGGCCTGCCTTTAATCAAATTACAAAAACAACAATCTGTTTTTTCTAAATGCAGCTCAACTCCAGCAGACCATGTAATATCCACTATGCAAATTTGACCAACTAACGAGAGGATGTAAAAGTGAATAACAAGTTCATAACAAAGCTTTTAGGAATGAGCACCGCGTTGATGATAGGCACATCTGCCACAGCAAGCGAACCTTCAATACCAGGCACAGAGGGGTTTGAGCGTTTCAAGAAAGACTCGATTGAAGCGTACTATTATAAAGCTGATATCATGAGCGGGGTTTTTGTGCGCGGATACGCGCCGGTTGAGAAACTCAACATGGCTGAGCACTTTGGTGAATATGCCGATCAGATCCACTTTTTCGGACAAGGCATCTACAGCTCCGGTACGCAAAGATGGGCTAACGTATTTTCTGTTGATGTGAGTCAATACGGTTTTGGTGGCGGCATCGGTGGCTGGACACCGCTGTTTGAATCTGACGATGGAAGTTTGCAAGTTGCGGCCATCGGCAACATTGGGGTGCGCTATGCTTCAGTTAAAATAGCGGGGCGGTCAGTAGCAGTCACCGGTGTAATCTGGGACCTGCATGTTCTTGCGTCCACAAAATCGGTACCCGGATTAAAATTTGGCTTTGCCATGGTTGACAGTGGAACAGGCTATGGACATGACACCAACCATATCGGGCCATTGCACGTCAGTTATGATCTGACGCCTAAAATCACAGCAGCTGCATACTTAGGCTCAAGCTCCGCGATTGGTATCGAGTACAAATTCTAGGTGAAAGGAGGGCGGTCTTGCGACCGTCACTTGCATTCTTAATGCATTACCTCATCGAAAGATGCCGTTTCCTTTTTTGACTTATACCAACTTTTAATTTTGAGAGGCCAATGAACCCATTCGATGAATTTCGCTAAAAGTCACATCTGGCTTGTAGTTCGTTTTCTGAAGCAATGGAGAATGAATAATGACTTCAGTCCCCTTACGTTTTGTCTGTGCCGTGTAGGTTAGGCCAAATTTTTCGGGTTCATACTCGGCATAAATTCCACAAATTTCGGGTGTATCATCATATGTCACAATCCAAGGATGCGACATGCGCCTTATACTTTCAAACAGCCTGTAATGATCATCATGTTCAAAAAAGTTCTGATAAAGGCCTTTACCTTTCACGTAGTAAGGAGGATCAATATTAACAAAAACCTTTCCTTCGATATCCGGTATGTACTCTTCAATAAACTGCGTTGCATCGATGTTTGTTAGGCGAATGTCGTTTTTTCGTTCAGCAATGTTACAGATTTGCTCGATTAATCGCCCCTTGTTAAAGCGGCAGTCAAGTTTATATTTACCTCTCTGATCAAGCCCGCCAATAACACCAGCCTTAATAATTCCAGAACGATTAGTTCTATTCAAAAACAACGTTGAGAATCCAAGGCTTAATAGATCCTTCGGCTTTTCACGATATATTTCTCTTTGTTTATACCACTCATCAATGGTTATCTCAGTCACTTGAATTAACTTACAGAGCTCTTCTGTTTTGTAAAGAACTGAGTACCAAAAGGCATGTACAGCAGGATCTAGGTCATTGATATAGACCTTATTAACATGACCGTTCAGCAATAAGTACCAAGCAATTGCACACCCACCAGCGAATGGTTCAACATAAGCACCACCTTCTAACTTGTTAAGCCGAATGGTTTCTGCAACAAAAGCCGTAAGTTTAGATTTACCTCCGGGATATCGGAGCGGTGAGTAAAACTTCATTTTTCCCGTAACTCAATTAATTCAAAAAACAGTGGTGAAAGCATGTCCCAAAATCGATTAAGAAACCTGGCTTCAACTTTGTGAACTTTGCTACCGTGAATATATTCATTTAGTGTATTTAAGCTGAATTCATTAGTGGCGTTCAATAGCTCACTGATTATCTTATTGGCTTCACGATCTAAGATAAACTCATTTTGTAAAAATGAGAGTTTCATTTTTAGTGTGCACTCATGATAGCCCTTTTTTTCTCGTTGCGCGATTAATGCATCTAGGTCTCTGCTTTTCATATAATCATCGACAGACAAATCTAAAAAAACTCGTATTGAAGCCGCAGTTACATTCGGATAATTTCTAATTGGAAGCTTTTGAAGTTCCTTAAAAAGCTCGTGTAATTTGTAGTTTTTTGTTGTGACCTGATGATATATATCTGTAAGCTGGCGACGATTGGGATTGCCCTTGTTCGTAGTTTTCTGAGATTCATTTTCTGAGGCAAGGCGGGGTAAATCTTTTCCATCCCCGCTTTCATTTATGCTTGGGACTTCTTCAATCGGAGAGGGCAGCTCAGGAGCCACCCCGCCTCCAGCATCTTTTGAGGATACTTTTGGTAAGTAATCAAAAATTTCTTGAAACCGATTGTCTATCGTTCTTGTATTAACAATGAACCCAAGGTCATTTTCTTTGGTAAGCATGAGTTTGAGAAATTTTGCGTAAGCAATGTAGAAGCTTGATTCGTCCGCGTTAATTTTGAGTCCTGTCTCATCAAACTCAATATGCCAAGCTTCTCGAACCATTGTATTTCCAAACCACCGTTCAATAACGGTCATATTAATTTTATGACTATAAACCAATTCTTTTTCGATGGGCGAGAGTTGTTTCGTAATTTCATCTCTTGTAGCAATATCACGAATCTTTACATACCTTAAAGCGTCAATAATTGAAGATTTTTTAAAACCTGTAACCTCAATAGTTTTATCAATATCTTGATTTACAGAATCATAAACCCCAATTATGAAACGTTGCTGTTGCAGACGTTGCCATTTGACTTGAGTGCTTGCGGTTGAATGTCTTTGGAGGATATACCAGCGAGCATCTTCATAGGATGGGGCAAGGCAAACTTTTACTTTCTCAATTTGATCCCTGTCAATTTGCCGAGAAAGTGCGACTACGTTTTTTCGAATGCTAATTGGCGCCTTTTCCGGAGCCCTCAAAAGCTTAAGTGCCATAACACGCCTATTTCCTTCTGCAACAACAAAGCTATTTCCCTCCTTCCAAACAACAACAGGATCAAAAGAAATAAACCCTCTATCAACAATCGACTTCATTAAGTCTAAAAAGTTTTGTGCATCAGTAGCATCATCAATGAGTTCTTCAACAAAATCTCTAAGCGTTATGAGCTTATTCGATGGGTCTAAACGCGGGTTGTCGCTCCACATCCTAAGGTTATCAACAGAACGACGAACGCGAACTTCCCACCAGTTTTGTTTACTTTCTACCATATCTCTCTCTCAGGTTTTGGCAATGGAGCAACCTCTTGATCAAACATGCAGTTGTTGAGTCATCTTAATGCTTTGTTTATATGTGCCCATGCTATAGTAAAAAATACTGCATGACAACTATTTGATATTTATCGTAATATGAGTCAAATTAAAATGCTTCTAGGCGTCCCCATTTGAAACAGTATCATGAATTTGAAACAGTTAAGTCGTTGTTTTTATTGAAAAAAGATTGAAAAATTTTGTTGACAGGGCGAAAAATAGGCGTAGAATGGGAACCGAATCAAGCGAAAAGAGGGGATTTGACCATGAAACCACTATCACAAATTATCAGCGAACTATTTAGCTTCCTACTTAAAGCGTCTGTCTTTCTGCTGATTATTTTGCCGTTTAAGTTGATTTTTTCAGGCAACAATGAAGAGCCAAGTGACTATGAAAAAACTTACGACTACAATTATAGATCAGGCTACCCAAACATCTGGAATGAGAAAGACTAAGAAGCGGGGCGCAAGCCCTGTTATCACCATACCACACCCCCCCTAAGCTTTACGAACATGAAACCACTATCACAAATTATCAGCGAACTATTTAGCTTCCTACTTAAAGCGTCTGTCTTTCTGCTCATCGTACTGCCTTTGAAATTAGCTTTCTCAAAACAAGAGGAGCCAGACCCAGAGGACGACTTGATACATGGCTACAACTGGAAGCACCATCCAGATAATATTTGGCACGATAAATAAAATAACAGGGTACAAGCCCTGTTATCACCATATCACAATCAGGCTTTATTTCTTACCAAACTTTGGCATACCCACACCACTCCCCAGACTCCCCATGCTTCCTTTATTGTACATGTCTGAAACCCCAGACTCTACTTGCGCACCTGCTGCGGCCATCGTCTTAATAAACCAAGTCGGCAACACCAGGTAAATCAAAAATAGAAACACCAGGTATAAGAAGAAAATCGGGTTAATCTCCATATCAAACAAATCATCTATACCAAAAAACACGGGCAACAATCGGTTATCAATGAGCATTGCGATATGAAATACGATATGCAGCCCACCAATACCCAGTACCAATACAATATGTTTAGCTAACGTTGAAAACCTAAACCCACCAACAATTAGGCTGATTGACATCGAAAATACAATCGCCATCAGACCAACACTCACAATCATATCTACTGCGGTAGGCAGTATATTCTTTATCATACTGAGTGTGAAAACCAACTTACCTGTTGTGATCGTGGTGAACGCATCGGTAAAAAACTGACCGACATTGCCGCGCAACGTCGTCCAAAAACCTTGCGAGTCACGCTCCATTTCTTTTCGCATAATGCTTGCATTGGTATTCGCCACAAGATTTGTAATCATGCGCTCTTCATTGCGAGTGTCATTGAAGTTAAAAATGGCTTGAAGCGCAGCTGGAACGGGGATTGAAACAAGCTTGCCAACCGTAACTGTCGTATCAGATTTCCCACCATCAATCAATCTATCTACCAAAAAATGCGAAACAGCTTCATCGTACAAGCGGTCTCGTAACGAAGGATGACTGAATGTGGGGTTTGTTACCGCGCTGGAACGTGAACCTAGCCACCAGTCCTTGCATGTCGCGGCTAATGAAATCGTAATGGTTCGCCCGGGCACTTGAGTTGACGCATGCTGATAAGCAGGGTCAAATCCCAACCAGCGATAGGTATCCACACTCATCGAGTAACCGTTACTAAAGCGATTTGCACAGTTTCCACCTGCGTCAGCACAATTTGCATAAAACCCAAACGCTTCAAGAAAAGTGGCATTACCAATATAATCAATATCACTTTCCGGCTGAGGCTTTATTTCTGCGCGCGTATAATCCCTCAGTGCTGGCGCGTAACACTGAGCAAAAAACGCTTCGGTTTCACGCCTTAAATCTTGGTCTTGGATATTCATCGAGTTGATGCGTCGCGCAAAAAAGGCATGCGTCGATTCGATCTTTATATTTGATTTTGCCCAAGTCACCAAGCCGTCTGTAAAGTTAATCACAAAATACCAACCAACAGGCATGTAAGCCTCGGTTTCAACATCTGCGTACTCTCTGGCGATATCACCATCACCATCAGCAGAATCATGGATACGATCAAGCCGCTCTGCGGCGTTAAATATATGGTTTTGACTTGGTGCATAAAAAAGAAAGACGATAAACATGACCACTATAAGGTCAAAGAATGTTCGCTTTGTTTCAACCTGACTGGCCACACCTGCATTCATCGAGCGCGATGTCTCATACCAGTTAACGATCACGATATAAATAAAGGGCAGGAAAACCAAGCCCAGTGCAAACATTGGGTCAACGATCGCATTGAAAAATGACCAACCCAAACTGGTCAGGATGATGGCAAGATCAGATGTAAACACTTAATTAACCTCCATGACTTGAAAGCTGAAAGCTTAGCCACAGTGCAATTAAGGTCATAATCACCCACGTTGCGAATGTAAAACCAGCTTTCTCAATGGATGTACGCCCATCAATCATTAGCTGAAACTGAGCGAGGACAACAAACACTGCGCGCAATAAAAAAGCAGCTACAAAAACCCCTGCAAATAGACTGCGATAAACAGCCGGATTACCGGCAACATCAGTGAAATATTCCATGAGTTATCTCCTTGTTGATGTTGTGCGATTGATCTCGTCAGTGATGTCATAAATGGTGTTTTGCAGATCACCGGTTACTTTTTTACGTAAGTTGTATTCAAATATAGCGGCATCGATTTCGCGCTCAAGTAGTTCAATTCGCTTCTCAACCTCTACAGACATCGGCGAACTGGAAATATTTGGTTCGGACAAAGACATAATGAGTGCGCGACGCACGTAAAGGGCACGCTCAATAACAAGTAAAAGTGCAGCTTGGCTGGACAACTGGGAGACAATGATTGGCTCCAGGCCAGTCATTTTGATACGCTCAATTAAGTCGTTTGTCACGAGCATGCCTGACCCCACTTTTGAGTTAAAGTCATCCAGCATTGATGCACGCTCAACCGTATCCTGCTCAGCCACAATTTTAAGCAGTACTGCTCTGATTTCAGGCTCACTTTTGACAGCTAGCTCGACAATTCCTTTACTCGGTGTTGACTGCGGAGATGGGTGTCCATCAAATGTATAAATTTCAGATTCCCCGATTGCGACTTGGGCAAATTCAACCGCTTCTGCAGGCGAATTAAAAGCACGTTTACTACCACTAGGCGCGACAAATTCTGCGGTTGATGTAAATTGGAGTGTGTCACGATTTTCTAAAATATTGGCTCCGACGACTACAGAAATTGCGGTGGGACGAATCGGCTCTTGACGTTCGCCACCTTGGTTCTGAATGCCGTTTCCAGGCATGGGTAACGCAATACCACTTTTTCCACCATCTCGATCAACTGTATCCATCACTCTCAGCGGATTCTGACTGGCTGCAGATTCACGCTGCAAGGTTTGGTAGCGGCCAAACTCCATGAATTGTTTGTATGGGTTTTCACCCTGCTGAATGCGTTGCTCCATTTCTCTGCAAGACATTGTTGAGAAGCGAAACTTTTCTTCTAGGTCAACCGTAAAGTGTTGTAGCAGTTGGTAAGCGCCTGGATTCCAACGCTGTAGCGCGTACATTGGCAGCGCGGCTACAGCTGCTGTTGCACCCTGTTCAACCACATCAGCAACACCTTGCAACTGTTCTTTAATTTGCCGCCACGACAAACCATCAATCATCGCTTTGGGATCAAAGTTCCCACAAGAATAGCCAAGCCCAAC
The DNA here is from genome assembly GCA_014859465.1 of Methyloprofundus sp. Taxonomy (GTDB): domain Bacteria; phylum Pseudomonadota; class Gammaproteobacteria; order Methylococcales; family Methylomonadaceae; genus Methyloprofundus. The sequence continues at coordinate 17,545 of JACUUF010000044.1, read as the reverse complement.
AACTGCCCGAGCTCGCAACCGAACCTCGGCTGTCGTCCTGGGAGGGTAGGGCTGAGGCCCTGAACCGATTCGATAATAGTAACGACTGGTTCGGCTTCCCATAACCGCATCAGTATTCCCTCCAATTGCTTGGTAATCGGTATAGCGGTCAGTGACCGGTATTTCGCCGATTCCCGGTATATTCACTGTGCTGGCTAGCGCGCCACCGGTTGAGAGACAAAGCGCAAGGGTTAACGCATTTTTCTTAATCACATTCATGCCACCTCTCCTAAAATCCATGCTCAAAAACAATCTTATTGGTATCAGCCAACACCGCTTGATCTGATCCGGTTGGCTGTAGATAAACGGTTCCCCAAACAAGTCGGTTCTCGCGTATCCATTCCGGCTTGACCACTTCAATTCTTAAGCGCCCGGCGTCCACTAATGAGCGAGCAGCATGGCGGTCTCCAAATGGGACTTGGGACTCTTCTTGCAATATAACCGTAAGAGAGGTATGGCTTGTCTTACTCAAAATACGCATGAGACGATTTATTTCCGCCTTGGAAGCATCATCATCTTTCTTAAAGAATAGAGTGAATTCTCCTGCCAATGATGCAATACCTTGACCAGGCAAAATCAGACGTTGATCATCATACATTGCCAATTTAATGCTTTTTAGTGCTCTATTTGTATCAAAAATTGCTGTCAAATGTTGTCGCTCGATCTCCGCATAGCGTCGTAAATAACGATCACGCTCAACCTCCGAGCTGGCATAGATAGCCAACACCTCAAGCGGCGTTATCGGTGAATCAGAGCCTGATAAGGCTTGATGTATCGGCAGGAGTGACTGGTAACGCTCAAATTCTTGCTGCGTTAGCTGGAAGTGCCTTTCATAGAGACTTGCCGCTTTAACATCTCGTTCGATTGAATCTTGATGCTCAAGGTGTGTGATAGATGTTGTTGTTTGGGCATACGCACCTGCTGAAATGAGCAATGTGGCCGCGATGGCAACACAGCTTTTGTGACAGTTAATAAACATATCGAGCCTCCGGCTTAATGGTTAAACACCATTAGACCAAAAGGCGAAACCCCCACTCGAAATCTAAAAAACAAAATCCGTTATTTAGAATCGCTATTGTTGAGAAAGGTGATGCTGCGACAATTGAAGAATTCTGGCCACATCGGTTGTGCCATAGATAATAAACGCATTATTGATGACAGCTGCAGGCAGCCGATCAATGCCCAGTCGATAGGCCTTAAAGGCATTTTGATGCGCTGCTGTGATTTGAGATTGTATATCAGGATCAGAGAATATTGCTTGCGCAGCAACCGTGGCCTCGGCCTCGGTAGTGGGCAACTGGCGATTAATCGATTGCATCACGCGCGCACCTTGATCAAGATAAACCACATTAAACGCAATATCTCGCGCAAATTGCTGATTCTGAATCGTGACAGGGTGCTTAACAAAAAGCTCGATTTTGAAAACCTCTTGCGCAACCACCAGGCCTGGTGCAAGAATTACCATTAATGCTAACAACCATTTTTTCATACTCACCCCAACTTACGCTTAGCGCGCATTTGCTCTGCGATCATCTCAGCCGCAGCAAGCTCAGATATACCGTGTTCATCCATCAGTGTTTTACGCGCCACCTTCTCATCCCCCTCTGTCTGTGCAAGCGCCATGGCAATGGCTGGCGGCACGTTGCGAAACAAGGCTAACTGGGTATCTGACATCACAGCCCCCTCGGTGTATTTGCCGGGCTCCTTTCGAGCGGCTAACAGGAGAGATTTTTGATCATCCGTGAGCTGCCTAAAGCGCGATATCTGATCAACCTCTTCACGCGTGGTGGCCATCGATACCCACCACTCCATATTGGTTAACATTTTCGCCGCGACATCTTTAAAGTCAGCCAAGTTTTGCGTGGCCAACCAAAACCACAAATTAAGCTTGCGCGCCATCTTGGTCATATTGGTCACGACCGGTGCAATCATCGGATTGGTAGTGGTCAAATGCCCTTCGTCAGCGAGCACAATGATTGGGCGACCGGTGTATTGGTTTTTCTCTGCGACACCGATCACATGATTAAGCATGGAAATAACACTCACGCCAAGCATATCGGCATTCTGATCACTGATCATCATGCCCACATCAAAAATGGTCACATCAGCATCCGGCCAGGCTTCGCCCGGACGGTTAAAGAAATCCCCCCGAACCCCGGTACAAAACTGCTTCATATTATCTGCAAACTGGCGTAAGCGTGCGCGCCGCGCCGCTTCATACTCTTTATCACGCTGGGACAAATCTAGGAAGGCTTTCGATATATCCTCCGGCAACGTATAGCCTCGCTCTTGTGTACGCTGACCGGCTAATAAAATAGCGGTCATAATGTCATAGCGCTCATGCCGTTTCAGCTCAGCAAGTTCTTTTTCCTCACCGCCGGTGATCATTGTGACCGCCGCAATAACCATTTCCCCAAGCTGGTCACGCTGGTCATCTTCAACATTGTCATCATCTATTTCAGCAATATCATCCTCGGCCTGAGATTGCTCCTCATCAAGCCAGTCGTGACACGATGCATCAAGCGTATCGGCAAAGAATTGCTCGATCTCACGTAAATGACAGGCATCAGCAAAAGGGTTAAGTGACACAGGCTTGCTGGGCGTCACCGTAACTTGATTCACAGTAACGTCATAGTTCTGCAGGTACTTACCCAACAGATAAAAGGATTTGCCTTTTTCGATAATAAACAGCTTGGCATCATAAAAGGCGACATACTGCGCAATCAGAAAATTGAGCAGAGCGGATTTACCGGAACCGGTCGGCCCCAAAATTAGTGCGAATGCATTTTTTTTGCGATCCTTAAGCGGATCAACAGAGTAGGGTTCACCACCACGGTTGAAAAACATAAAACCAGGGTTGCCGGTACCGCGCGCACGACCATACAATGGTATTAGCTTGGCTAAATGACTTGCAAACCATTTTCTCGACCGGCGAATAGCTGGCTTACGATCATGCTTAGGGTCAAATCCAAACGGCAGGGCACGTATAAACGAATCCTGCGATAATAAATCCATATCCGGGTTGATTGTTTTAAGCCCTGTCGAATCAATGGTGGCACACACTTTACGTGCAAGCCTGGAGAGGCTTTTTGAGTCATCGGCTCGTACATAAACACCCATAAAGCTTTTAATAATGCTATTCCCTCTGGCGATCTGATCGCGTGCAGTCATAATCTGTTCGCGCAAAATCATAGAGCGATCATCATCTCCAATCGTGCCTGAGCGCAAACGATCAAGCTCGGCTTCAATCGACTCTTCGGTGTCAAAAATAATGACCTGAGACCAGACGCAACCTGGTGGCATCTTATCCCACAATGCATACCGTCGATCACCTTGCTCACTTTCAGCGGACAAATGGCCGATTTTGAGCGCCTTGGCCGCAAGCGGCTGGTCAATGCCGATAAACTTCATCGGCTTGCCATCAAAATACCAATTACCTTCATCATCGGAAAAGGGGCGTTTACCATTTAATGCCGTGCGCGCTACATCATCCATTGCACCATCATCCATCATGGCTAGCACATTGCGCATCGCCAACTCTTGCTCATCGAGCGATTCACCATCCTGAGTGCCGAATCGACGTACCAGGTCTCTAAAATCACGATTTTCTTTGCAAGTAGGGTAGAAGAACCGATTTAACCAAACCGTTAACTCCGATGCAGGGCACCGCTCTATGCGGATGCCGGCGGCAGAGAAACGGTTCTCAAGCTGCTCGATAACCGTTTCAATTGACTCACCGGTATCCTTTTTTGGCACCCAGCGCCACAAATAAAGCTTAATTGATCGCATGCGGGCATACCAAGGGCCACCAGCGACCTCGTGATCAATAAAAAGACCTCGACCCTCATTAACATCGGCAACATCATCAAGATGATCCTTGAGCACCTTTGTCCAATGTTTCGTAAATGTGCGGGTTTTTGCACGCTCGGTTGGGTGGGCATCGATCTTGGTTTTAAAAGTCGATAAATCCGTCGTATCCTCCATTGTGAGCTGCATCAACCAAGGGCTTTGCGCATCGCGCGGGATAGAGTCTTTTATAACGCCGACAATTTTATCCAACACTTCTTGCATGAACGCCTCTGAGCGCGCATCAGCCTCTATTGGCGTTATATCAAATACCGCACCCACACTCGACAAGTCTGACATCAACACTTCAGAACCCAAATCTACGCGAGGGCTAAGCAAGTCTGTAAAGCTTGGCATGGACTCGATATCTTCAATTTCTTTTGATGTACCCAAAGGTGTAAGCCACTGCTTAAGCGTAAGTGGCAGATGGCCTAAACCATCCCACCGATAACTTTTTTCAGCAGGTTTGGCCTCGTCAACCACCTCAGGATCTTTACCGCCTGAACCCATAATACGATCTATCCAAAGCATGACTACTCCTTGTGAAATGATGCCGGCATCTCACCGGGTAACGCATAGTGCGGCTGATTAAACATCGTAAAAGCCGTCGAGTAACCGGGCACCGGTACACCAGCCGCTGAAATGTGCGGGTACACATACATGACAAGCGTCGGATTGGGTAGACGTGGAAATAACACATCCAACTCATGTTGTGCCGTCCGGGTGTAGTCCGTGTAGTTGTAATCAAACATGGGTCTAACAGGTTCGGCAGCCCCCGATCCACCCGGCGCGAAAGGCGCTTGACGCATCAATTCAGCCGTCCCCGGACTATCACTATTCATTTTTTGCAATGGGCTACTTGTGCTGCAGCCAGCCAAAAGCAACGTACCGACAACAAGACTAATCCATGTAGCCTGTGCCATGTGTATCAACTTCATAGCGAACCTTCCTCCCCTCTGGATCGTAATCAAGGCGGATTGCCTCAGAAATCAAAATATCAACCCGCTGACCAGCGGGCACGTAAATCACATCAAAGTATTGACCCATCCGATCCGCAAACCACTGGCGAACTTCGCTGGCCGCGCCGGATGCCGCGTTAAAACTGGCATTGCGCAAGCGATCACCCGTTACAATTGAGCTTGCAGTACCGTCCAGCCCTACAGATGTTTGTGTTTCCGCATCAGCGGTTGCACCAGCAAAAGCCTCAAAAGCACCCAGCGCAGATAATTTAGCGATTGATTGAGGGGCATTAGTAATCAAGCTGCCCGGAATACAGGGGTTTGCATTGTGGTCAGTTATGTAACCCAGTCCATCTCGCTGGTTTTGAGCGCGCTGAGTGACAATGCGCCCGTCAGAAAAAACAAATGTTACGACATCAATACGACCGGTGACGCATGACAGGTTTAAGTCTCCTATCGCTGTGCCTTCCGCAATTGTGCGTTCCAGGCCCGGCAGGGTTTGATTGTTCGGCAACACAATATTTGACCCGGTGCTAATCCTGAATCGCCAAGGATCTTGCAACTGGCCACGCACCGGTATCTTGCCCACTAACGCGGTAACAGATCGAGAGTCTGCAATAACAGAGCCATGCGGTATGGTGAAGCGCGGTTCTACCTGTGCACGGTCACGCCCCGTGATATCAGACTCAACATTCTGGGCAAGCTGCACACCTTGCCCATACGCATCCAAGGCGGTTTGTGACCCCGACTCTTTTAGTGACAATAAGTCAACATCAGCAAACAGGCCGGCCGCATCGGCATCCATGGGCTTAAGCCAAACAATGCCTTGCGGATCCACATTCATCTGGCCCGCCTGCCGCCTAGTCGGTGGCGGTGAAACAAATCCGGAAGCGCTATCCGTTAAGGATCTGATGGCCGGTGGTAACTCGATTGGTGCCGGCGCTGATGACGGCTCCTGTACATCAACTGGCTCAGGGCGGGACGAAGAAGGGGAACGGATAAGGGATGAAGGCGGTGTTATCTGCCCGGTTGACACCCGGTCAATGACGACATCTTTACCGATCTCTTTTAATCCCTCGAGCGCGGCTGCTTGCTGTGCATTTTCAGCTTGCAAAACCGTGATGACGCTGTGCAAATTATCCACCACCTCAGTCATATCCTGCATATCCGACATCAGTTTGATCATTTCTGTGCGCGGTACGTCTTGATCAATCGGTGCTTCAGATACGAGAGGCGGAGAGCCCACAGGCTGGGCGTCAACAAGTCTTACCTCACTATGCTTGCTAAAGGCTGAGTAAATAAACCAAACGGCGATAGCGACAACAAAAAAAGCGAGTATAGGTATCAAGCGGTTTCTGGATTTAGTCATGGTCAATACATCCCAATCACTTGCTCAAAAGGTACTGTATGGATAATTACCATTACAGTTTGGGATTTATCGCCATGCTGGTGTCCAAGCAGCCGGCCATGCATGGATGTTGATGTGCGCAATACGCCCGGTCGAATCACACGCACCAGACGAGGATCGACCTCAACAGCATGCTCAGATAGATTTTCAATCTTGAGCGCGGTTATGTAGTGTCGTTGCGACTGCCAGCCGGCGATTGGCGTTACACGTAACGACCGACAGGCAGTTGATTGATTTGAACAGCGAAAAAAATGCATCATAGGGCGCGCATTTACAGATAGCTGCGATAGGCTGTAATTAGTCTGAATTAAGCGCTCAGGAGCATAGAGTGACTGCATTGCGTAGCGGGTTAAAAAAGGGTAGCTGTCAATATGCTGCGGCGCACCAGGCCTGGTGGACTGACCGCGCACAGAATCAGAGTCGGTTGAACGATGCACTACCAGCCGCCCGGGCGGTGAGCTTTCAGTATCGACAATATTTAAAATGTAATTGGTGCCATCCGCACCGCGAACAATTAAGCGTAAAGGTTGCTTAATTTGTTCTTTGAGCGTGATAAACAGTTTATTATCAACAAAGGTCAGCCCTGTAAAAAGATTCATGACCTGTGCTGGCACACCCACCTGAATAACATCCGGAAACTCAACAACACGCTCAGCGCCCGGCACCAGCCCAACGGCAATGGGTTGATTATCAAACACCACACGCTCTTGTTTGGCGGTAGCCAGACCTGAAAAAATAAAACCAAAAATAACAAACAAAAACACAAACACTAGACGGGTAGACATACTATTTCTCCACGCTTAGGGTGCGTACATCATTGACAGCCTCGTAATCGAGCTTTAGCCCCCAGGGGTTAAAGTCGAAATTGTCCGGCTCATAAACCACAACAACCGGTACACGAACATTGATATCGCGCAATAAAAAAGGCTCATTGCCGCGCCCGCGTGTGCGCTGCCAATCCTTAATGTTGACATCTAACCAGACCTGCCAGCGATTCGGGCCGAGAGACTGTACGCAGTCACGATGGTAAAAACCGCAATGGTTATTTTCGGTATAACCGCCCAGTGGCGTTACCGCGCGCTGACGGCCTTGCAACTCATTACGACCAGCTCTAGCCTGGTAGTCCGCATACTTTTGTGCTAGATATCGACGCGTCATAAGCGCCGAGTAACGGCCCAGGTTATCTTGATATTCAGTAGCACCATCTTCGCGCCAGGTATGGATCAGTTGATTAATCGTGCCCGCAAAGGCATAAACCTCCCACGCGCTAATCTCACCAGCCGTCACTTGAGCACCATAACGTAGATCCGGCGGCAAACTGAGTCGCTGTGCCGGCGGCGTTTGTGCCTGCAGCATGACAGTGATCAATAGCGCGATAACAACCCCCGCCAAACCAATCAAGATAAACCGCAATGTATTGATGTGTGATTTTGAATCTTCCTTGCTGTTTCTATACATAACCGACTCAACTATTTAACGTTTACTGGTTTACGATTAAGGCTGCAACGTTGAGCACCATACACAAACACCGGCTTGTACCAAGGCAATTTCGCGCTCAACTTAAGTGCAATCCATTGCATAACGTAGCCTTGGGGCTTGTCGCGTTTGATCGTAATAAGCGTGACAGACCCCAGCCAAACCCCCAGCCCTAGAAATACCAGTGCAAGCAGAATGGCAGGGATAATCGCATAGGAGGGCACAAATACCAGACCGACAACCAACCCCAACCCAAAGCCACTCAAACCAAAGAACTTGACCAACATAATCAATTCGTCCAGCGTCGCACCCTTGATGACTCGGGGCTCTCGATCCAATACCGCAGCGACTAACTCCGAATCATCAGCCACGAACCGATGCTCCATAATTGTAAAGCACCATGCCAATTACAACCACAACCGAAACCATAATAATCCCAACAATGGCCGTAGTTATAAACTGACCCATTTTGTAGCTCTTATGCTCATTATCATCCTGCAATTTTTGAAACCCTTGCCAAAGACTAAACACATAACCCAGTGCCGCACCAGCCATCGCGATGGCAGACAGCACAACAATGACCCAACCCATAATCTTGCGCAACATCGTATCCATTGCATCACCTTCGCCGATAATGTCGCCGACTTGAATGTTAATGTTTTGCGGGACACTGTTCGCCGAGGCGTCCCCTGAGATCAGCGTCAATCCAACTACAGCACCGACTGCAGCCATGCCTAATAGCTGAGATTTATTGGTTAGCAACACTGACCCTGGTAGGTATTTTTGAGACATATCTAACTCCTAAAATTACAAGTAAAAATTAACGACGATAATCGCCCAGCACAGGCTCCACTGAACGAGGTTGACTTTGCGGGGCTTTAAGATGATCACGGATACCACGTGAGACTTTATGCAAGTCATCATTTAGCCAGTCGTAACGAAACTTGATACGCTGATCCGGATTTTGCTGTGCACGTGCTACATTGATAAGTGATTCAGTTTGCTCAATATGTGCCAATATCTCCAAGAGCGCGCGACGCTCCAAGGCGGCACTATCAATAATGCCTGGCTCATAGCTTGCAGTAGGGATAGGGGCTTGAAATACATGAGGGGCTGCAGTAGGCTCGCTGGCAACCCCATCATCCTGCTTAACTTGGTTTGTTTGACATCCCGAGATCACAGCTAAAAAAGAAGCTAAAACGAAGAGTTTTTTCATAAAGGACACCTGTTAAATAATCGACAAGCTCGATTATGTCAAAACACGATGCCAGATTTTAAAATCCAAGAAATGAAAAAAGTTTTTTAGATTTAATCGACTGAATTAGGGGTGCGGCCGCACTCCAAGAGGACAGGCTTGCTTAAATAATACCCTTGGAAATAATGGCAACCGAGATCCATTAACTGATGGTGCTGGCGCTTTGATTCAATGCGCTCAGCGGTGACAGTGATACCAAGACTTTCCGCCATGTCAACAATTGAGCGCACGGCGCGCGCCGACTTGTCACACACATGCACTCGAGTTAACTGTCCATCCAATTTAATATTGTCAAAACCGTGAGTGACCAACTTACGTATACATGCAAAACCAGCACCAAAATCATCCAGCGATAATTGCACGTTGGCATGCTCAAGACGCAGCAAAGACAGGTGCACCAACTGCTCATGCTGAGGCTGTATTCGTGACTCCAACATCTCTAACTCAATACGGTCAGGAAATCGTTGGCAAAGTGCAATCAAATCCTGGATAAATACTTCCGAGGTTGCCAGCGTGGCAGGGCTCGCATTAACGGCTATACGCCCAGTGTTTTTAAAATTGGTACTTTTTAGCAACACCTCCACACGACTTAACACCATCCTATCAAGGTAAGCAATATCCTCAGCATCTTGCTCAATGCGGTCAATGAGCGCCTGGGTTGACAGGTTGACACCAGCTTGTGGGTTTAATCTCAGCAAGGCTTCGTGTTTTGCGACACGCCCATGAGTATCAAATATCGGCTGATACACCAAATACACGTCATTCTCAATTGCTCGACTTAACATATCAACCTCATAAATATTTTTTGAAATAGGTTGCTGACAACCAGATCGTATAACCAAAAGGGATCGCAAACATCAATACAAAAATTGACGGATGAATACTCCAGGGTGATGACAGGTAAAGCGTAATCGGTGTATAAATGAAAAGCGTGATCCAGCTGCGTGCATGATGATAAACAAAACTGGTCTCACGACCGCCACCCCAAGTTCGCAAGTCACGCTCGACAAGACCATCGACGAGCGCAAATACACCGAACAAGATCATTGCCGGCAGCGATAAGACAATGACGGCTAAACGCGCGGCAGCTAATTCAATTGTGTAAATAGCTGACAGGGCGTAAGGGTAAAGGACGGATTCCTGCAATTTGTAAACCAGCCATTCCAGACCAGTCATTTGAACCAGGTAGTAGTAGGCGAAATGCATAAAGATTTTCGCGATCACCACGGGTGTAACCATCGCTTCTTTAAAATCACTATTGAGCCAGCCCAACTCCTTCTCAAGCATCATCTTGGCATGCTCAGCGCCCGGCTGTTCCCACCATTCAAAAAAGATCCCCATCCACTCAATCACTATCGACAACACCACTGAGCCAATAATGGCGAGTATCAAACCAATCACCAAGGTAAGCAGGTACCCGACAACAGACTTTCTTTCACGCGCCGTGGACACTAATCATGCCCTCCGTGATTTAAGCCTTCAATAGTTGAGCTACCACCTGCAAATCGATTATCAGGGGCATCTTCAGCAGCCTTTGGTGTCGCACGCTCCATTTCAGTCATCATATCTAGCCAAATATTATCTTTAGACATCAGGCCTGAACCGGTTTTGTACTTAGCTTTCATTTGCGTGAGTGCCATTGACCAGTCAGTGGTAATATTGGGGTCATCTTCTTTTTCTGGCATTGGAACGCGCAGCTTGTAAAGCTGCCCACCCTCAATTAATGCAAAGGCTTGGCCTTTGGGCAGTTTAATAATGTCATGCACACCGATCATAGCCACTTCACGGGTTGATAGGCGATCCTCATTCTTTGATGTAAAGTCCACACCCGATCCTGGATCAGACGAATCCCCAACACCAGACACTTGCATCAACTCATTAATCTTAACCATCGGCAGCTGATTCGTTAACACCTCTGCGGTCATGGGTTCTTTAACGCGCATCATAATCAGGTTGTTAAAGTTACCCTGAATCTGTCCCGATTTGGCCTTCGATCCAATGCGCGCTTCAATATCGGAAATCGTTTGGGTGTAAGCTGTCACCTGATAACCGGATCCACCGGCTTTGTTGATCATAGGGATGAACTGATCCCCAACCAGTTCGTTAAACTCATCGGCATGAATCGACACCTTGCGCTGACCTGTGGCAATATCAGCAGGCAACCCAAACCCAATCCCATGTTTATAGATAAAACCTGACACGGATGTTAAATCGGCAAACATCGATGCACCCACCGCCGAGGCAACGGTTGAGTCGGATAGCGCATCCAAGCCGACATAAACAACGGCGTTTTGACGGATAACAGACATCCAATCAAAAATAGGGCGTTTATCTTCTATGTCGTCATAGTCAGGCGCGATCAATTCAGCGACGCGACCGGTTGTTAGTTTTTCCAACAACGGACCAAGCGACGAAACGATCTTGTCAAAATAGGTACGGTCGTATTTAAAGGCAGATAGCAGGCCATCCAGCACAGGATCATAGAAATCTATTTGCTCGATTAGCTTAAGTAACGCCACGCCTTCCGGATTACGGTCTTTAAGTGCAAACGGCAAGGTCTTCGGATCGAGATTATTCATAATCTGGTTGTAAACCGAGTGCCAGCCCTCAGGGCCTTTTTGCTGTAATATTTTTTTGCCGTAGGCCATCAACAGCGGCTCGATATTGTTGATGTACCGACGAATCGATTGATAGTGAGGCTTATTGCCCAGGGCAACATCGGCTTGGATAATGATATTGGCAAAACGCCAACCAAACTCTTTAAATGCGGCTGAGTTGCCTTCGGAGGGTAGGGCATCGGTCAAGCGACCGGCGGGCTCAGTAATTTTTGCGAAATTGCCAATCCCGTTGTAGCGGGCAGATATCTCCGGAAAGCCTAAATGGAACGCGAAAAATGGACGTCCGGCTCGCTCGGCTTCCATTTTGCAACGCATCAATAGATCCGCGTCACCTTTAGGATCCATGACCACCACCACATCACCACGGCGTATATCCTGGGTAATTAGAATCTCCGCAAGACGGGTTTTACCAACACGAGTCGTGCCCAGAACAAGGGTATGACCAACGCGCTCACCAATCGGCAAACGAATAGGATCTTCACCCTCTGGCATACCGACAGCATGGATAGCCGGATTGCCGCCTACAGGAGGTAAAGGCGCGACCGGATTATAACGGCTTGAAGATGAAAGCAGTGAGATGGCAAACATCACTGCCCTAAAACGACTAAACGGATCCAGCTTAAACTCAACCCAGCGAGCGGCTCGGTAGAAAGCGTTTGGTGTAATGAATGCCTGATTGGTAGGATCCATAGTATCCATCAAGCGCTGAGTGTGTTTTTGAGTCCACTTAAACCCCAGCCCTAAAAACAGAAAGCGCTTGGATACCGGTATTTGTCGCGGCCTCAAACCGTAATAAGGTAGACGCACAAGGTGGCGATGATATGACCAGACTGCATAGCCTTGCCTAAAGCGTCGCAAACCAAATAAAAACAAAGCCGCTGCAGAGGCGTAGGCCACGCTGTTGGTCATCATAATAACCGAGGGCATGGTGAGCGCAATAATAGCAAGCACCCAAGCCGTCATAGCAGATACCAGCTCAACAGGTGATCTTAATAGCGCTTCGACCGGATACTCGTTTTTAAATATCACTGCACAACCCAACCCTGATACACAACAGCGGGGTAATACTCTAAGCCGACCAGCTCGATAAAGCTCTGTGCAGACACTGGCTGGATATAGACACCCATTGCGCTTTTACTTAAGTCAACAATAGACTCAATTGAGTCAGCACTTGCAACGAGGCAGACGGTATTGGCCTCAAGTAAGCGGGCTGCATTCTGCCGAAGCCACGCATGGCTGTGCTGATCATCACCAACCACACAAACAGGCACCGAAACCGCATCAGCCAACGGGGTCTGATAAGCCTGGAAGGAGGCAACCTTCGCAGAAGTTGAGATTGGGGTCTGATCCTCAATCATTTGACGATAACTAACAGGTTTAATTTTATTCAAACCTAGGGCTTCGATTTGTGAATACACCTCCTGTATATCCATGTTTATAAATTGATCCAACGGTGCAAAAGGAGATGTATAGGGATACGTTTGGCCGGTATTTGCAATGACCGGTAGTGCCAATACAACTTTAGGTACTGTCACCAAAATCAATATAATCAAAAGCCTTCTAAGCACTTTCCACCTCCGGTGTTGTTCGCTTAAATGCTTTTACCCCCTGATTGAGTTGATTAAGTTTTAATTGATAGTGTTTGCGCTCACGCTCAAATGCCTTATGACACACCTTGCACTCAAAAAGGTGAGGATCAAAACCACCTTTACCACTCACTTCACGCATTGCATTAATTGATTCGATCAATCCACAGTTATCACATTTGCTACAGGCTTTAATTAACGTATAGTCACCGCCAGATACTATGAATTCATACACACATCGCCCATTGCCATTAAATACGCAAATACGCAATTGGGGCGGGCGACCATGGTATACATGCTCCAAAAAATAGCGTTCTGAATGTAGTTCTCGCTCACAAGGATCTTTTAACGCGCCAATCTGTTCCGCAAGGCTTGATAGCTTATCCCGGTATACCTCAATCGCTTTAGGTGATATTTTCAATTCATCAATTGACACTTCAGTTCTCATAATGCTGTAACCTCGCTATTACATTTTGTGAATATCGCTCAGCACGTTTACGACACCAATCTAGTTGCCAGTTAGGACAGTGGTAGCGACCAATTGCCTCATAAACGCCATGCCTGGAGAACCCAAGCAAAATATCAGCAGCCACCCGAATATTCACTTCGGGATCAAGCGCAGCCCAAAGATCGTGGTTAAAACGGTGTTCATGGTAAAACCAGTTGACTTGCATCAAACCAACATCGACCTTATACCCCTCATCTACAGCTTCAGATATTGCGCGATAAGCCTCAAGCCTAGTTGGATAGTAGTATCCTTTTCCAGCCCAATTAGCTGTCCAAGGATGCGGGGCATAGCTCCCGGGAGGGGCGGACTCTTGCAGCGCAATCAACCAAAGCACTGCGGGATTGACTCCTTTCTCATCGCCAATTATGTCAAACAGGTTTGCTGCCACTGGCCTTGTAAAGAGGAGTGTAAACAGCAACAAAAAAGAGGTCGTGTATCTCATAACGCGCTCATAGTTCTCCCATATTTACGGAGACTTCAGACTGATCTGTTAATGACTTCCAGACTACGCGATGATTAACGATCGACTGTACCCGCCAATCCTCTAGTGTGTCACCGACATAGATCAGGCGGATTCGTCCCTCTTCTGTTTCAACCATGACGGCATCTCGCCCTTGCCAAACAGCAAATGAGAGAATTCGAGGTGGTTGTGGGGTATTGGATTTTTCCGATTCGGATTGATTGGGCTGGAGGTGGGTGCGCTCAGGAGTCGGTGTCTCCTTGCGAGCATTTGTGGCTTGACGCAGTTTTGCAATATCAGATTTAATTTTCGACAATTCACGCTGCAGTTGCTGAGTATCAGTATCCTGCCCGGATACCTTGCTGGACAACATCTCTAAACGCCGATCAACCGCACCAAGTCTTTCATCTACAGCTTGAGCCAGACTATCCATCTTGCCCTCAGTCTGCTCAATACTAACAAGCAGCTTAACCAACAAAGGCTCGGTCTCAATATTCATTGAGGTATTGCTTGTTGCTTGATCCTGAGCGGACGCCGACAGTAAGCCTGCATCTGAAGGAGGTTCCTGAAAAGCCGAATCATGGAACTCATTTCTTGATGGTGCCTGCTCAACAGGACGAGGAGTGGATGGTGGTGTGGCAGGTATAGCATTAGCTGAATTAACAACCTCACCAAACTCAACAGCGTTACCCGGAGTCTTTGCTAACTCAGACTGGATAGCTTGAGAAACAAAATATCCTCCAGTCCCGACAGCCGCCAACCCAACCAGCGCAAAACTCAAAATAAGCACGCCTTTACGGCGCTTACTTTGAGTTTTGCTATTGGATGACGGGATCGCTTCAGCTTCCAGCCCAGGAATTGGCGGCAAAGAATTAAACTCCCGGGACGATTTATCAGGTGACAAATCCATAACCATGACACACCTCACATATACACAATGTGAGCTATCTTGGCACAATCTTTTTTCAAACCATGAAATCCAAAAAAATAAATTTGTTACTTAGATTTCTAAGTCCATCATTGCCCAACAGGTACACACATTCTAGGTGCCGGAAAGGTTAAAATGTGAACCCCGGGATTTGGCCAGCAACAAGAATATTGTTGCCAATAGTTATAGGCATATTGCTGACGATCGGAATGACGGCCATTGTTGTAGCTCAAAAAATCGGTCGCACCTGTGTTAAACCACTGCTTATCATCACCGAATGCGCGACACATCCTGTCTTGCTTTGGCGAAACCATTTGCCACTTAGATTTTTTTTCATCTGATCCACTACCACCACTGGACTCGCTCGCATTCTGAGAAAACGTTTCACCCGCATCGATATCAAAACCATCAGAACTCCCTAGTTGCGATCCTGATGATCCCGGTGAAACATAAACATGCCCACCACCGCCACCTAAAACAATATCAACAGCGCGCTGAGCAATCACTGCAGATGCCTTAACATCGTTATCCTGAGCCACAAATCCTTGACGCGGCTGCACCGCACCCCAGGTATTGCCAAGTGGATTGGTCAAAGACATCGACCCAATCTCACGCCGACCTGGAATCGCTGCATCGAGCGTAAACATATCAGTAATACCGGTTCGCCAGGCAAAGGCGTCAAATGCTGATGAGTAATAAGGCTGGAAAGGCGTGGCATCGGTGGGGCAGGTGTAGTCACTAATCACATCCGACATAATTAAAACCGGATTCCCCGTCACATTGGCTTCTTTAAGCCGGATTACCTTATCTCGATTAAGCGCCGGCTGAGCCGTGCTTCCGCCGCCGGCTTGCCCCAGATTTCCCGTGCCCAAAGCGCTTAATATTGAGGACTGGGCGGCAAGCGCCGCATCTTCAACAGGCTGCATTACTGCGCGCAACTCAGAATAAGGATTATCGGCTGGTGTGCTCTGCACAGTAACTAAGAGATCCGGCCAATAATGCTCAACGCGCGGTTGAGTTACTGTCGCGCAAGATGGTGGGATGGCGCTACACACCAAATAAACACACATACCTACAAAACAATAATCAATGCACTGATCCGTCATCCATGCATCAAACAAACGATCTGTGCTAAATGTGTCGGCATTAACTTTTAATGGATTACTCACAATCAAAACAAAAGAAATGGCAATGGTCGTCGCACGAATACCCATCATTTTATTACACCCAGCCTTGTTAACTTAACAACAATATGACATAAAGCCAGCCCTAGATCGCAATTAGAAAAATAAAGTTTAGTTTCTTAAAATTATGAAAAACCCAATGTTAAAAAATGGCTTGTCCAAATACCTCAAAACAATCTCCATCCTAAAGAGAGGATATGAGCAAGAGCGCTATCGCATTCAAACCCTGTCCAATTCATTTCTGGGAGAAATGAAGGTTAAAGATATAAAGTCGCACCATATCGCACAGTACCGAGATGAACGATTACAGTCATCAAAAAAATGTGGAAAAACACTGTCACCAGCAACAGTCCGGTTAGAAATGGGGTTGCTACAAAACTTTTATGAGATTGCTCGAATAGAGTGGGGCATGGCATCTGACAACCCAGTTAAAAACGTCAGAAAACCAAAGTCTCCACCAGGTAGAACACGACGACTTACACCTAGAGAAGAAGCGAGGATTTTAAGAGAGTGCACCAGTCACCAAAGTGAAGAAATGTTTTCAATTGTTGTTATTGCCATCGAGACAGCGATGAGGCAAGGCGAAATCCTCAACCTGAGGTGGGAGCATATTAACCTCAGCACCAGGATTGCACATCTGCCACAAACCAAAAATGGCACCGCAAGAGACATCCCATTATCGGCCAGAGCGAGAGAGGCCTTAACCAAGATACCCATCAAAACAAACGGTTCAGTGTTCACCTATACCAGTGCGGGATTTAAGTCGTCATGGCGAGCCATGATAAAAAGACTAAATATTAATGATTTAAAGTTTCATGATTTACGTCACGAAGCTATTTCAAGACTATTTGAAAACTCAAGTCTTGACATGATGGAGGTTGCCGCGATATCAGGCCATAAGTCACTTGCCATGCTCAAGCGTTACACACATCTCAAAGCGCAAAAACTGGTAAAAAAACTGGATGGCAACAAAAACAAAGGGAGGCGATTTATCATTGATAACATCAACAGCTATCCAGCCATTATTAGCCAAAAAAATAATCTGCACGTGATCAGTGTGCCTGATTTAAAATTCACTGCACTACACAACACCAGACCTGGTGCAATTGAGTCTGCACGGGCTTTAGCCTTAAAAAACATCATCAACAGAATAAGAAATGGAGAAAGGCCACCTCAACCGGATCAATATCTTGATAAACATCAAGGCGAGATAATCATGTTAGACCCAATGAAATAATAAAATGCGACCGTGTTTTTAAAAGGGTATTGGATTGCCAA
>JACUUF010000256.1 GCA_014859465.1 Methyloprofundus sp. | reverse complement strand
AAAATAAAAATCATCGCCTTGAACGGCAAATAAATAAGCAATTTTAGAAAAATTATCTTTAGTTAAATCATCGTAGTCTTTTGAATCGTACTCTTTCTTCAATATTTCTAAACAGTAGGCTTGCTCGCTAAACCCTTCAATTTTGAACCATGAGTCTTCATCGAGGTTATGGTCAGGATCGTATGGAACACAGGCATCTAAATCAACTTTGACTGTATCAAATAGAGATTGATCAGAAACCAATTTGAAAATGCGTTTTTTTGCTCTTGTTTTTATGTGTGCCAGTATATGGTCCATCATTATTCTCGCTCGATAAAGGTGTAATTGTTAATGCGGTAAGCCAAGGGTATTTGAATATCATCAGGCTTTTTATAGCGCGCTTTGCTAATCAGAAAAATTGCAGTGCCGTTTTTGGTGGTGATGTTGTAAAACTCATAACCAAATAATAAAAATAAGGGGTTGAAGTAGAGCGCCTGCGAAAGGTAGGTAAACACAAATAACACCCCATAGACAAACCACAGGGTTTCCGTGTTACTAATGCTCAGCGCAACAAAAAAGTAGCCCAAATAACTGGGTAAAAAACTGTTATTGGCATGTTCAATACTGGCGACTTCACCCGCTTTAAATTCATCTTTGCCTAAATATTTGCTTAGCCAAATACTTAAGCCCGTCGATAAAATTGGAATAGCCAAATAAAACAAATAAGAAGCTGCGTTCGGAAGTGCGACTGTCCAACCTAAACAGCCTACATCACCGAATAAATGGCCCAGCGTGACTCCTTTTTGCACCAAAAAGATAATCACCAGCAGCGAAGTAGCATTGGCGGTGAGTAAGACCCGAAACGCAGTATTGATCATTTTACTCTCACCGGCTCATTAACTATGATTGAGAAAAGCCAATCGCTGAGTCGAACTTTAGGGGTATTGGCTGTCATTCTCTTAACCTTCTGCATAATTAATAACACTCGCTCACATCATTGCCTGTTCGTACACTTTTTCGACCTCAGCAAACTTAGTGACGCTCTCTAGGCGAGTTAAGGTTGTGAGTTTCATCGAGTTTTTCATTGGGCAATGTGGCACGTTGGTCACTGGCGTTTGCAGCGACAGTGGTTTGCCTAACTCAAATAAATAATACAAATCAGCAGAACCTGACTTCTTACCCGCTTGCTCTTCGGTAATGGCGTAGCGTGGTAACACAGCTACCCCACTGCCAACTTAGCAGCCTGTTGCCACATAAAATGCGGCATTGGTTGTTTTAACTGCCAAGTAATACTCATCGGCTGTGAGCCTGTATGCGATACATAGTCCACTTCACCGTAATTAACAAAGCCCATAGTGCGACCGTATTCATCTTTGGTTTGCTCGCGCACAAATAAAAACAAACGTTTACCTATTTTTTGATGCTGGATGTAATCCAAACCACGCCCACGATCAGGTCTTGCGCTATTTTGCGATTGCCAATGAAACAGCTGTTCGTTAATCGCGTAGTCGTGATACATGGTGGTTGGCGAAAACTGCTTTTCATTTTTGTCCAAGGTGACAAACATCAATTCAATATTTTGATCTTGAAGCACAAATACACCTTCACGAGCAGGAGGTTGGCGCTCAAACGTAGTCGCGCCAAATGCCACCAATATTTGTTCACGCGCATAACGTGCATGCAGCCTTAGTGAAACCTCAGGCAAAGCCTGCATTGTTGGTTGCTCATGCTTGGTTTGTGCAATTTGCCAGTTTAGAACGTCCGATAACTCGGCTTTTAATTCGAGAAAATTCAGCTTCGCTAAGCTCTGTCCAATGGATTCAAAACCACATTCTGGTCCTGTTTTTTGCCAAAAATCGTAATGACACATCAAAGCATGACGATGACTCGACTCTTCAATGACAAAATCATTTTGGCAAAGCTGTTTTAAGAAACTTAAATAAGCATGGTCATCACAGGTTAAAATTCGGTTATGAATTGCTTTTTTGAGCATCTTTAGATGATTGTCATTTATCGTATTTTCATTGATTTCATCTTTGGCTTGCTGAACTAGCTGCGACCAACACCCCCGCTTATATATTTCATTCAAGTTGACATCAGGGTTTAGGGTTAAAAAATTAGACAGCGTTAATGGAAGTGTGGAATGTTGAGGGTACTGCCTGATCATTGCCACTAGGCGCAGCAAGGTGAGCGAAGCTTGACGAATATTGCTCAGCACCATTTCTTGGGTTTGTTTACTCAATTCAATTCGACAGCCCAGCGGTGCGTGCGGAAAGCCTTGCTTTATCTCATCACTGATGGCGCGATTACTTTTACCCACCAAGGCTCTAAATTTATTGGCAAAATCATATTCAGGTCGTGAGTTGCCAACAAAATCTAGCACAGTACAACACTCTTTACCCTCAGCTAAACGCAAGCCTCGGCCGAGTTGCTGCAAGAAAATCGTAAGGCTTTCTGTCGGCCGCAAAAACAATAACGTATCAACTTCAGGAATATCGACACCTTCGTTGAAGATATCGACCACACAGAGCAGGTTAATACTTCCAGAACGAATAGCTTGCTGCTTTTGTTGCCGCTCGTGGCTGTTATCGCTGGTCAGCACATCCGCTTTAATGCCTTTTAACAAGAGTTGCTGTGTCATGTACTGGGCATGCTCTTTACTCACACAAAAAGCTAGCGCTTTCATTTTGCTAATGTCGGTCATTATCTCCTGCATACTGAGTAAGATTTTGTTAAAACGCGCTTGGTTGTGGGTGTAAAGATTAGTCAACTGAGCAATGTCATAACGCCCACGACTCCACGGAATGGTGCGCAGGTCGGTATCATCATCAATACCAAAATACTGAAATGGGCAAAGATGGCGACGGTTAATCGCTTCAGGCAAACGGATCTCAGCGGCAATCACACCGCCAAAATCGGCTAATATATCGCTACCATCGTGGCGTTCAGGTGTTGCAGTTAGGCCGAGTAATATAGCAGGGGAAAAATGCTCTAGCAGCGCACGATAACTTGACGCTGCAATGTGATGCACTTCATCAATGACAATGTAGTCATAATAGTCAGCAGTCAGGTTAAGCTGGCCCAACTGATTGTTCAGCGTTTGGATAGAAACAAACAGTTGCCGATAGTGCTCTGGCGTATGTCCACCGACCCAAAGCTCACCAAAAGCGCCATTACGCAATACACCACGATACGCCGCGCGCGCTTGTTGTAAGATTTCTTCGCGGTGCGCCACAAATAAGAAAGTGGCTTGCGGTTTTTCTTTGATAAAACGCGCAAAATCAAAAGCTGAAATCAGGGTTTTTCCGGTGCCGGTTGCCGCAACCACTAAATTGCGAAAGCGTTGGTGAATACTGCGCTCAACAGCAAGTTGTTCTAAGATTTCACTTTGGTGAGGAAACGGTGAGATGTCGAAGAAGTGCGTTGGACTGCCCTCAAAATCTCCGCGCTGCTGACTTAGCGCTTTTTTGAGCTTTTCACTGCTTGCCGCATCACCACTAAACAGCTCAAAGTCATTGGATGCCCAATAGGTTTCAAAGGTACTGAGCGATTTATTGATAATATGCGGAATTTCTTGCGAGGTAATTTTCAAATTCCATTCTAAGCCGTTAGTTAAGGCGGAATGCGAAAGGTTAGACGAACCGATATAACCCGTGTGGTAGCCGGTATTGCGCAGGAACAAATAGCTTTTTGCATGTAAACGCTCACGCTCGGTGTTATAGCTCAGCTTCACTTGGGTATTCGGTAAGCTGGCTAAATACTCCACTGCTTTAGCATCGGTAGCACCCATGTATGAAGTGGTAATGATTTTTAACTCACGACCGCTAGCGGTAAATTCTTCTAGCGCTTTGCGAAAAATTCGTATTCCTGCCCACTTAATAAATGACACTAACCAGTAAATTTTGTCCGCAGATAAAATTTCTCGCTTTAATTCCGACTCAAGTGACAATCCGGCATTGCTGCCACAAAACAGTTCGCTTTGACTTAGTCCGGTTAAGGGGAAAATGTCGTTAATATAATTTTTTAAATCGGCTGAGACAGGATTTTCTAATTCGTATAGCGCGGTCAGAATTTTGCCTTGACTAGCAAGCAAGTTGTCTTCGATAAAATCCTTATCTTGAATTTGCGTTTTTAGCCAGAGCAACAATTGATTAGACAACGCAATTTGCTGTTGCAACCGATCATCACTCGTAGGCACAGAGTCAATAGCGTATTCAAGCATGTGTGATAAGAAACGCGATAACCAGACTGATGCTTCACCGCTATTAAGCTCACGTTCGCCCACATAGAATCGCTCTCGGTCAATGCGACTCTCGATAAGCTGCGTGATTAACTGCTCATAAATTCCGACTTGTTGCATGATATTCCTTTTACTCTAACGGCTGGATCAATAACAACATCGATTGATATCGCAGTTTTACCGCCAATCCATTTGGTGATTTTGTCATTTCAACCAAGTTGTACTTGCCCAATGTTTTCAATGTTCTCGACACATTACTGACCGCTCGACCTGTCAGCATGGCCAGCTCAGTCACCGATTGCGG
>JACUUF010000255.1 GCA_014859465.1 Methyloprofundus sp. | reverse complement strand
ACCCTGAAGCTATATTGATACATTAGCCGCACACCTTACAATATTCTTATCAACTTTGCTGGAGAGATTATGTTTTGCTACCAATGTGAACAAACAACCCGTTCTGAAACTGGCGACGGCTGTGGCTCAGCCTCAGCTAACGTTGGCGTGTGCGGTAAAGATGCGACAACCTCAGATTTACAAGATTTATTAGTCTATGCCATTGAAGGCATCGCCCGCTACGCAAAACGGGCGCGTGACTTAGGTAAATCGGATCATGAAGCGGATGCGTTTATCCTTTATGGCTTATTTACCACGTTAACCAATGTTAATTTTTCCGCCGCGCGCTTTGTCACTTTAATTCAGCAAGCGGTTGAACACCGCGAGCGTGTGCAAGCCCTTTATGAACTAACCGCAAAAGAACAAGGTATAACAGCTGATGTTTTACACGGCTCAGCATCCTGGACGCCAGCGACAACACAGACAGCCTTACAAATCCAAGCGCAATCCGCGGCAATAGACAAAGACTTAGCTACCGTCGGTGCTGATATTGTCGGCTTGCGGGCGATGATGTTATACGGCTTAAAAGGCGTCGCCGCTTATGCTTATCATGCTTATGTTTTAGGCGGTGAAGATGAGAGTATCTATGCCGGCATAGCAAAATCACTGGATTTTTTAGCCAGCGACCCTACCGATGCAAGCGCATTACTGGCTGCTAATTTAGAAGTCGGCAGTATTAATTTAAAAGTCATGGAAGTTCTGGATGCAGCCAATACTGGCAACTTTGGCGCTCAAGAACCGGCTCAAGCGCGTATTTCGCCAATTAAAGGTAAAGCCATCTTAGTTAGCGGACATGATTTAAAAGATTTACATGAATTGCTTGAGCAAACCAAAGATATGGGTATTAATATCTATACCCACGGTGAAATGTTACCTGCTCATGCTTATCCAAAATTACGTGCTTATCCACATTTAGCGGGTAATTACGGCACAGCTTGGCAAAATCAACATACTGAATTTGCCGCATTTCCTGGGCCTATTTTAATGACCTCCAATTGCCTGATTGAACCGATGCCAGCTTACCGAGGCCGTATTTTTACTGCAGGTCCAGTGGGTTGGCCGGGGGTGCGTCATATTGAAAACCATGATTTTGCACCCGTAATTCAAGCAGCAAAAGCCTTACCGGGATTTAAAGAAGACGCGCCAGAAAAATTTGTCACCGTTGGTTTTGGTCGTCATGCCGTGCTAGGTGTTGCCGATAAAGTTATTGCCGCAGTCAAAGGCGGCGATATTCGTCACTTCTTCTTAGTCGGTGGTTGCGATGGTGCGGCTCCAGGGCGTAATTATTACACGGATCTAGCGGAACAAACACCGGATGATTGTGTAATTATGACCCTGGGTTGTGGTAAATACCGTTTCCATGAACAGGACTTTGGCAATATCGGAGGTATCCCCCGTTTATTAGATATTGGCCAGTGTAATGATGCCTATTCAGCCATTCAAATCGCCAGTGCTTTGGCCGGTGCCTTTGATTGTGAAGTCAATGAATTACCGCTATCGCTAATGATTTCATGGTTTGAGCAAAAAGCCGTTGCCGTTTTACTATCGCTCTTATCATTAGGTATTAAAGGCATTCATTTAGGGCCAACATTACCTGCTTTTATTACGCCACCGGTATTAGCTATTTTAGTCAAAGAATTTGATCTTAAACCGAATGGTGAAGCGGCGGATGATTTGGCGGCAGCGTTAAATAAAGCGGCTTAATTATGGAGGGCGGGTTAGATTATCCAGCGCAGATAATCTAACCCGACATTCATAACGCGTTATTATTGGGTTAGGGTTTTTATTGCGCTGCAACAAAAATCTAACCCAATCTACGACTACGGTTATAAAATCTTATGAGCTATAAAATCACTTTAACAACGCACGACCAGCAACAATTTTCATTTGCTTGCACCGAACAACAAAACGTCCAAGATGCTGCTGAAGCAGCCCATATTTATCCGCCTTTTGGCTGCAAGTCCGGCAGCTGCGGGGCCTGTTTAGGCACTTGTAACACAGGTGAATATCAACTAGAAAGTCACACTGAAGCCGCTTTATCTACGGAAGCGGCTGCTCGAGGCGATATTTTATTATGCCGCACACTGCCCAAAACAGATTTGCATATCACCCTCCCCTACGATGCCAGTGCTATTCAACAAACCCTGATGGCGCCGCGAGTAGCTGAAATTATCCGTCTAGAGAGTATTGCAGAGCGCACTTTACAAGTTACTTTGCAATTACAGGATGATCCAGAAACGGGTTTAGCTTTTGAATTTGAACCTGGGCAATTTGTCGAACTGGAAGTACCCGAACTCAATTTAATGCGTGCTTATTCAATCGCCAATACACCTAACTGGGAAGGCCGTCTGGAATTTTTAATTCGCTTGCAGCCCAACGGCAAGTTTTGTGCCTTTTTACAACAAGCGACTATCGGCCAACAAATCTTAGTCCATGCACCATCGGGTGCTTTTGTTGCGCATAAACAAAGTTTAAACCCGCGTTGTTTTGTTGCCGGTGGAACGGGATTAGCGCCCTTCTTATCTATCTTAAGACGCATGGCCGAATGGGGTGAAGATCATCCAACGCATTTATTTTTAGGCGTGAATAAGGAAGCTGAAATTATATGTCAGGATGAGCTAAATACCCTGCAACAAAGTTTGCCACAATTAAGCGTAGAAATTTGCGTCTGGAAACCTGAAACGAATTGGCGTGGTTTTATTGGTACACCCGCTGATGCGCTAAAAATACACCTTAAAAATAATCCGAGCGCCGATATTTATTTATGCGGCCCACCTATTTTAGTAGAAACAGCCGAAGATATAGCTTTAAAAGCCAACATTCCAGCAGATCAGATTTTTTGTGAACGGTTTATGTAAATAGTAGCGGAGCAATGAATACAAAATAACATCGACAACTTATTTTTTCATGCACATTGCTAAGCAATATTTAGAGTGACGTGCTTTGGCTTTTCCCAGATCAGTCCGCTTTTTTAGCAAGAGCGGACTGAAGCCTGCCTTACTTCTTTCCTCCTCGCTCGGCATAAATAAACCTCGTTCCCTTTAGTCAATATGCTAAGCTTACAATTGATACTTTAAATACACTCGATCAGGCGCACTGAGTATATTTAAGCTCAATCCTAAGCTTTTACTTCGGCATACACTATGGAAAATTACTTAACTCAAATAACTCAGCAGACAGAGATTTTTTGGGTACTTATTAGCCCTAACATCTCAATCATGGACGATTCAGAGGTATTAATTAGATTGCTAGTTCAAGTATTCTTATTAATTGGCTCAGCTTTATTTTCCAGCTCGGAAACAGCGTTATTCTCTTTATCGCGGATTGATTTACAAAACCTACTCAAACAAAACCATCCCTTAGCAACAACCATTCACGACTTATTGGAACAACCCAGACGGTTAATTATTTCCATCTTATGCGGCAACGAACTGCTCAATATCGCCGCAGCAGCCAATATGACCCTCATATTAGTCAAACTTTACGGTCAAGATAATGCAGGCTGGATTACTATATTTGTGATGGTGCCGCTACTGCTGGTTTTTGGGGAAGTCACACCAAAAACTATCGCCGTTTCTAATCCTGTGGTCGTTAGTACCCGTATTATTGTGCCCGTCATCCGTGTATGGGTGAAGTTTGTAGCCCCTTTACGCTGGATAGTGTGGAAAATTTCTGATCGAGTAACGACACTTTTGGTTGGCAAAGAAAAATCGCCAGACAATATTTTGCATGTCGAT
The DNA here is from genome assembly GCA_014859465.1 of Methyloprofundus sp. Taxonomy (GTDB): domain Bacteria; phylum Pseudomonadota; class Gammaproteobacteria; order Methylococcales; family Methylomonadaceae; genus Methyloprofundus. The sequence goes on along the minus strand of JACUUF010000255.1, from coordinate 753 downwards.
GAATTTAGAACTTTAGTGGATGACGTCGTTAAAAATGGCGAACTAGGTAGTTCGGAAAAGCTAATGATTTTTAATTTGCTAGAAGCCGGTGCGACTGAGGTTATAGAGATTATGATTCCGCATACACAAATCCCTTTTATTAATATCATCTGGGATAGGCAGCAATTAAAAAAATTTATTTGCCAACATAAAATGCATCGTTTCCCGGTATTTGCAGAAGACCGAGATAACTTTATTGGCTTTATTCATGCCGCTGATTTGGCAGGCATTTTTTTAGACTCATCGCAACAAGCAAAAGACTTTAACATCAAAAGTCTGTTGTATGATCCCGTCGTTATCCCGCCGACTAAAAAAGTGAATGAAATGTTTGATTTTTTTAAAACACATGAAGTGAAATCGGCCATCGTATTAAATGAATTCGGCGGTGTCGAAGGCTTAGTTACGCTGGAACAAGTACTACAGTTCGTATTCGGTGAAATTTGTCCTCAAGATACCTTTCCCGGTGTTGATCACGATCCCACGAGCAACATTTATAACGTACCAGGGGATATGAAATTAATCCACATAGAAGATTTAACTCACTTTGTCATTAAAGATAATCGCATGACGACTATCGGCGGTGTTGTATTCCGTCAGTTAGACCGGCTACCTAAGGCAGGCGATCAAGTGCAAATGGAAGATTTACTGATGACCGTTTTAGAGATGGATGGCCACAGAATATCACGTGTACAGCTGGCTAAAGGTGCAAAAATG
>JACUUF010000254.1 GCA_014859465.1 Methyloprofundus sp. | reverse complement strand
ATCGAATGATTCTATCTGCTGTTCTGAAAAATCTAAATCTAAATCTTCGCTTATATGGCGAATCCATGGATTAAAACGCTGTTCCAGTTTATTCCAAACTCGATGTTCATCAACCCTATGAAAATCAGCTAAACCGCCTTGGTCCGATGCATGGTTAAAGCCCAACAACACAATCACCAAACCATCAATATCAGCCGGTATTGGCGCATTACGCCACTTTGTTAGTCGGTCATCTTGATCTACCCATTTTAGATTGCCATTTCCATCTATTGCGTCTTTAGCCGCCATTTTATGGCGTAACTGATCCTCGCTTTGATACTTGCACCACTCCAGCCAAAGGTTTTTTGCCACTTTAAAATGACATCGCCATGACTTTTGCGACAGGCTTTTTAGGCGATGCGCTTCAAGCGCTGAAAAAAGCGCAATCGTATTATCGGGATCAAGACTCTCAACGATAAAAATGGCTTTTTTATCGCTATCAGGCGAACTCAAAGCCCGTTCCCATTCATCGATAAGATAGTCTTTCAGTGTTCTAGTAAAAAGATTCATTAAAGTTCCCTATTTAGCTTATCCGGGATTTTTGACCATCGATACGGCATCTGATAGCTCGACAAGAAAACCGCCTTGTTGCAAGGCCTCTTCAACCCATGCGGTATCGGCGGTAATGGAATAAGTTTCGGCATCGACTTCATTACCACACCAGCGCAAGGCGACCGCAAGCTGTTCTCCTCCCAGTGCAATGCCATAATGGGCGAACACCCGCTGATAAAAATGATTGAGCCGTATTCGTTCACCTGGACGTACTAAAGCTGCAATTAAAAACCTTAATAACCGTTGGTCTAATGTGAAACGTTGACCGCTACCTTTTTGTGGAATGACTAGGCCTATTTCTTTTGAAAATTTTCTAAAATGTCTAAAAACATTATCGTCACCATTTTTTAATTCCTTTTCTTTTGGAAAAACCTTATTTTTAAATAAATCTGGTATCCTTAATACACGATATAACATGGCATCGATACGATTAAAGGAATTCTGTGCCATTTGCCTAATGGGTGTTCCTGGCTTAGCTTCAGCATCTGTAACTATCCAAACATAATTTCCAATAAAACCTTTCGTAGTTTTCTCAGAAACATCTATTCTGCGCGCTTGAAAACAAAGACTTCTTAACACCTGCATACAACATAGAGTTTGTAATAAGTCAATCTTGTCCAAAACACCAAGTTTTGATGAACATATATTATTCATTTCTATAGAAAATAATGCTCCTTCGACACGGCTAATTGCAGGAACCCATCCAAGATTAGAGGACTTTAAATCTGTATTAATTTTATATTTATCTAATGTTATTTCTATAAAATTAACTAGCCCACTAAACCCACCCATACAATCTTCTAATAAACTTTCTAAATTTTTTGATAAATTAGTATTTAGGTCTTCTATATTTATTTTAAGGTGATGATACGCATCAAGATTTAACATCTCCTGAATATCTAAGCTATGTGGGTTTGTCAAATAATTTACAATTTGCAAATACAATAACTCACCACCTCTACCCATAAAATTTCTGGAGTTATCTGCAAAGAAACCTATTGATGATTCCCAATCAACAACTTTATTTTTACCATCTTTTAAAGACTTAATGTGTTCCCAATTAACTTCACGCGATAATAATCCCGTTGAGACAGGTAAAAAACTATAAGTTACCCAAGTTCTATTTTTTGCAACGCCTACAAAGCCACTGAATAAACTTTGAATTAAACGGACTATCTCTCCCTTTTCTTGATTATTTTCGCTAATACGATCCTTAATCGCTTCGATAGCATCTAGATAAGCCTGACGATGCACCGGATGCCGGGTCTCTAGTTTTGAAGATGGAAAAAAAGAAAAAAGCTTTAATGCCACTCTGTTTTCCGGCCAATAATGTGGCGTCTCATTAGCATCGCAACATAAGCTGAACTGAAATCTTCCTTCACCGTTTTCACCGTTTTTTCTTTTCGGCGAAGCAAAAACCAATAAAAATTCGGCTAAATACTCGATAGGCGTTTGGTCTTTGTAAAATCGCTTTCCGTAGATACGGATCGCCGGATTATCAGATTTTGTATCGCTATTGGGCGGAAAAGCTTTTAATAGGGCAGCCAGATTTTCGTTTTCGTGAGCGTCCATTGTCATTTAGTTTTTCTCCAATACTTGTTTCTGTTCATCGATTACAAATCTATGTATTTCTACTTTGCCTTCAATACCCGAACTTAACAAACCGATTTCACCGTCTGAAAAAGTATGCTCTCTATCCAGTAACTCGGCTCGAAACCATTCCAACTGGGCCAAATGTATAGGCGCAAGCTCATTACCTAGCTGCCCTAAAGAACGGCTATGAATATAATCAAGTAACGGCAATGATAACGACAGCTCGGCCAGGCCATTTTTATAGACTAATTTGGGCACTCGGCGGGCCGCATCATAACGCAAAGCAAAATCGCGGCTATCTAATTTAGCAACGATCAACTGAGTTGGCTGCACTACACTCCGATCAGGTCGACGTAGTGTTAAATAAAGCGCCTCATCATTTTCAAATTGACCAGCGCTAAAACCGGAAAAAATTTCCAGCAAGACTTTTAAGCATCTTTTAAGTAATGCACGTTTTTCGCTATTATCTAACGTTAAACCACCTTCGTTTTGCCAACGATTAAAATCCCTTAACTTTGGCGATTGCAAAAAGGTAGAAAGAAACTTCTCGCTTTGCGGGGTGACAGGCGAACTATTCTGTCCAAAAAAATACAACATGCGACGTAAGGCGAATCGCCAACGAATACCGGTCGCTTCAGCAGCACGCTTGTGCCAACGCTGCTGCGTACCTTTTAGTGTATCCGGTAGCTCCATTCCAACAATTGCTCCTGAACCCAATAATTGGCGTTCAAAATCGACCGCTATAGGTCCGCCGAACACCGTGCGCCTAGTTAATGTAATGGCGCGCAAACTCCCTGCATCTTTCCAGGGCTTGCCGCATCGAAAACCGAAAAAAACCTCACTAAATAATATGTGATCCAATGCTTCATTATTGGTTGTTTGCGCCTCACCTGTCTTCTTAACAAGAACATGCGCCTCTTTACAGTCCATGCCCCCGGTCAGACTCAAAGCCAAATGAGCGACCATCTGCCGCAACGTTAAGCGTTGTTCGTAAGAAGTCAGCCGTTGATATATCCAGCGAACTCTTTCTTCTAGGGTTTCGCTGATTGAGTGTAAGACATTTCTGTTAAGGTGCAGTGGACAACGGCTTTCTATGTTGCAACCGTAGCATTGATCCCATGCAGAATGCTTGACCATCTTTGTCAATACTTCTGCGCCAAGCTCCACATTATCCAATCGGGTCATGTTCAAAATAACCAATTCCTTGTCAAAACCCAAAACAGCATGTTGCGCTAGGTTGCCATTTTCATACGGACGATCCAAACACGCTAAAATATCGCTTTCAATATCAGTCAGACCGCCGGTTTGTGTTACATAATCAGCCAAACTGTTAATTAAGGGGCCCGTATTACTGACAAACAACCAACTGCCCGGCTCCGTGAATCCTTGTGTCAGCCAATCCAGGCGCTGTTGTGTAGTCAACTCGCTCATATCCTTGACAATCGTGACTTTTCCATTCGGAAGATTGATCTCTTCACGCTCACTTAATGCAGAGCTTAACGGCTTATCCTCGGGCAGTTGCTTTAATCGTTTAAAGATATCTAAAGCCACCGTTGACTTACCATCGCCGGCATGACCGGTTAACACAATTACACGGCCTTTGTTTTCGCTTAACGCTTGATAAACATCCTCAACCAGCGGGAAAGGTTGATAAATCTCTGTAAAGTAGCTATTTAATGCCTGGGACTCTGCTAAAGCGTTTGCGCTGTTAGCTGTAATATTATGCAAGGAATTTAAATAGGCAATATAACCATTCTGCCTTTCGGACATAGATCTTTCTCCAGCTTTTATTTCATCCATGAGTTTATTATTATCATATATCGGCCTCATATCAGAAATATTATTGGAATAAGTTTCAATATCCGATATAGGTAAACCAAGTGCATTTAACAACAAAGGACGTTGTTCGATTGAAAAGTATTTATTTAGAAGATAATTTGCGATAGATAATATTAGATTTTTATCAGATTTGAGTGTTTGAAACACCTCAATTTTCAACCCACCCTGAATATTTTGTGATAGTAGTTCTGATTTTTTTAAATCACCTGAATTTGATAATGTTAAATTATCATCGTTTTTTATCTCCCAAATATTATCATTAACTAATCGCCCAAAAGCATAATGAAAATTTTTATAATCAGAATCGAATAAAACTTTATCTGATATTTTATTCAACTCATAATTAATATCAGAAAATCTATGTAACCTATCTGTGTTAGAGTAACATCGTGAAAGCGCATAAAGTAGCAAAAGCGGCTTATAAGGAAAGTATTGTTTTCCTTCAGCTTTTCCTACACTAATAGACTGGAAAAGACAAAAAACTTCTTTTGAATTCATTTAAAACACACCAAACAACCATCATCATCATCGTCATCATCT
>JACUUF010000253.1 GCA_014859465.1 Methyloprofundus sp. | reverse complement strand
GAAGAACAACTAGAACAACTGTGCCTTGAGTGGTTCCGTGAAGGCGGTTGGGACGTTTTGCATGGCCCTGATATTGCGCCGGACAAGGTGAATGGCGAAGCCAAAGAAGGCGCCCTGGGGTATAGCAATAACCCGCTACGCGCCGATTATGCCCAGGTGGTGCTTGATAGCCATTTGCGAGAAGCTTTTGAACGCATCAATAAACACATTCCAGGCTCACAAATTGACACTTGTTTTGAACAGCTCAAAGCCTTCGCATTAAAGCCTGAAAGCTTAGACATAATCGCCAATAATCGTGCGTTTCATCGCTTATTGCTCGAAGGCGTGCCTGTCGAGTACAAAGCAAACGATGGTGAACCCGTTGTCGATCATGCTTTTTTAATTGATTTTGACAATGTAAAAAACAACCGCTTTGCTGTAGCGAACCAGTTTACGATTACGGGCACGAAACAACCGCGCAGGCCGGATGTAATCTGTTTTATTAACGGTTTGCCGATTGCGGTGTTAGAACTGAAAAGCCCCGGCGATGAAAACGCCGATATTTGGGATGCCTTTAATCAACTGCAAACCTACAAAGACGAAATCGCAGATTTATTCATCTTCAATGAAGCCTTGGTTATAAGCGATGGCTACACTGCCCGAATAGGCGCGCTCACGGCAAATCAAGAGCGCTTTATGCCTTGGCGCACCATTAAACATGAAGATGATAAACCCCTGTTGGAATGGCAGCTCGAAACCATGGTTCGCGGCTTCTTCGACCGCGAGCTGCTGCTTGATTACATTCGCTTCTTTGTCTTGTTTGAAACCGACGGCGAGGCGATTATTAAAAAAATTGCAGGCTATCATCAATTCCACGCCGTGCGTGAGGCGGTAAAAGCCACGGTGATTGCTGCAAAACCGATTGACGGCATGGGTGAAAAACGCGCCACTTATGCTGACGAAGTGATACCGGGCAGTAAAAAAGCGGGCGTGGTATGGCACACCCAAGGCAGCGGCAAAAGCATCTCCATGTGCTGCTATGCGGGCAAACTGTTACAGCAAAAAGCCATGAATAACCCAACGCTTATCGTGGTGACCGATAGAAACGATCTGGATGGCCAGCTTTATGCGACTTTCTGTAATGCGGTGGAGCTATTAAAACAAACGCCGGTTCAAGCCGCAGACAGGGATACACTGCGACAACTCCTCGCTGAACGTGAGTCGGGCGGGATTATTTTTACTACGGTGCAGAAATTTGCTTTGCTCGATGATGAACGACATCATCCCATTCTGAATGACCGTCACAACATCGTGGTGATTTCCGATGAAGCGCACCGCAGCCAGTACGGTATGAAGGCAACGCTCAGTGCTGACGGGCAATATAAGTTCGGTTACGCCAAGCACATGCGTGATGCGCTCCCTTATGCCTCATTTATCGGCTTTACCGGAACACCCATTTCCCAGGAAGACAAAGATACCAGAGCGGTATTTGGCGGTTATGTCTCCATTTATGACATCCAAGATGCGGTTGATGACGGTGCAACAGTGCCTATTTACTATGAATCGCGTTTAGCCAAGCTCGACCTCAATCACGCCGAAATTGCCGAGTTATCTGAACAGGTCGATGAGGTTATCGAGGACGAAGAGGATCTAAGCACGCGAGAAAAAACCAAAGGCGAATGGAGCCGCTTAGAAAAGCTGGTGGGCGCGACACCTAGATTACAACAAGTAGCCGCTGATCTTATTGAACACTTTGAGACGCGCAACGCCACTATGGACGGTAAGGCGATGATCGTGGCGATGAGCCGCGATATTTGCGCCCACCTTTACAATGAGATTGTGGCGCTACGCCCGGAATGGCATTCCGACGATCCGGAAAAAGGCGCGATAAAAATCGTAATGACCGGCTCTGCTTCTGACAAGCCGTTATTACAACCGCATATTTACAATAAGAAAACCAAAAAGCGCTTAGAAAAGCGGTTTAAAGACGTAAACGATCCGCTGAAATTGGTCATAGTCCGGGATATGTGGCTGACGGGCTTCGATGCCCCTTGTTGCCACACGATGTACGTTGATAAACCGATGAAAGGCCACAACTTGATGCAGGCAATTGCCCGCGTAAACCGCGTGTTTAAAAACAAGCCTGGCGGTTTGGTGGTTGATTACATTGGTATTGCCAATGAATTAAAACAGGCTCTAAAAACCTACACCGATTCCAAAGGCAAAGGCGAGCCAACCCTTAATGCAGAAGAGGCTTGCTCCGTTCTGTTAGAAAAAATCGACGCTATTCGCGGCATGTTCGGAAAAACGCCTAAGTCTGACGGTTTGGATATTTCAGCGTTCGAAACGGATGCGCGCAAGATTTTGGTGCCGGCGGCTAACTATATTCTGGGCTTGGAAGACGGCAAGAAGCGCTTTTTAGATTTAGTGCTTGCGGTCACTAAGTCTTACTCGCTCTGCAGCACATTGGATGAAGCCAAAGTTTTACGCAAAGAAATCGCGTTCTATTCGGCAATAAAGGCGGCTCTCGCTAAGTTTACCAGCGTTGATAAAAAGCGAAGTCAAATCGATAAAAACTCTGCGCTAAAACAGATTTTAGATAATGCGGTTATTGCGGAAGGCGTTGCCGATGTGTTTGCCCTTTGCGGGCTTGATAAGCCGAATATCGGGCTGCTTTCTGATGAGTTTCTGGAAGATGTGCGCCAAATGCCGGAGCGCAATTTTGCCATTGAGCTATTAGAAAAGCTGCTGAAAGATGACATTAAGGCAAAAACGCGTAACAACGTTGTGCAAGAGAAAAAGTATGCAGATCGATTGCAAGAAACGTTACGCAAATACAATAACAGGGCGATAGAAACGGCTCAGGTCATCGAAGAACTCATTCAAATGGCCAAAGCGTTCCAAGAAGAGATGTTGCGCGAGGCTGAACTTGGCCTTAATCCTGATGAAATCGCTTTTTATGATGCCTTAGCCAATAACGAAAGCGCGGTTCGTGAACTCGGCGATGAAGTTCTCAAGAAAATCGCCGTCGAAATTACCGAAAAACTCAGAAAATCCACCACGGTAGATTGGCAAGTCCGTGACAGCGTTCGCGCCAAGTTAAAAATATTAGTGCGCAGAACGCTACAGCGCTATAAATACCCGCCAGACAAGGCAGCAGAAGCGGTTGAGTTGGTATTGAAACAGGCTGAAACCCTGTCCAATTCATGGACGAAGTAATAGCAGAATAAAAATGGCAGGTTTAATCCAAAAAGAGTAGTTGGCATGTGTTGTAGACCGTTCGTGCTGAGCCAAGTCGAAGCATGAAGGGTCTACAACACTTTACCGCCGGTTTGGTTTAACCCCGCACCTTTCGACAGGGCTCTCCTGAGCGTAGCCGAAGGGCTTAGGGCGAACGGTAGTTTGAGACACTCAACCGCTCTTTATTAGCATAATCGTATCCAAACGTGAATATCGACACTCTCCTTTGGAAAAATGGGGAAGTTTTTAGCGATATCCTAAGTTTGGAATTAAGATTTGTATTTCTCAACCAACTAGCGTTAAATCTCCTGTCCGCCGATCGACTCGACAAAAGATTGTGACAGTTTATGCCCATGTTATTCCATTAATCCACGCGTTGTTACTATGAAACGTTCTGACATCAAAATTCTGCTGGAAATCAATCACCCCATTCGTCTGGAGGGACTGCAACCGATTGGTCGCGGCAGTCACCGAATTTGTTATCCGCACCCGGATCACCCAGACCGCTGCGTGAAAATCATGATCGCAAAATTTCCGCCACATACTTCGGAGCCGGGGACTATGGCAGAATATATCTGCTTGTCTGGGGCGGCACCCGATGAAAACGCGCTGGAATTCAAGGCCTATCAGGAATTAGAGAAGCGGGGAAATTCCGCCATTTGGCGACATATTCCCCGCTGTTACGGTATGGTCTCTACCGACTTCGGGCCGGGTTTGGTTACGGATTATATCCGCGAGGTAAACGGTCAACAGGCCGAATCGCTGGCACAACGGTTGGATCGAAGTTACGACGCCAGTTGTAAGGCGGCGCTCGTTGAGTTTAAGTCGTTTTTGCTCGAGCATCTCATACGGGTTGGCGACCTACACCCTTCCAATCTGTTGATTTGCCGTCCCGACGGAACTCAACACGAACGGCTGTTTATTATTGATGGCCTGGCCACCCGGCACTTCCTCTGGTGGCCCTGTTTCTATCCTCTGCGCCGATTCAAGGTGCGAAGCAAAATTCGGCGTATGGATCGACGCATCAGTAATTATTTGTCACGAAAGCAAGCCGATGCTGAAAAAGGCATGAAAAATATGTCAGGTTGAATGGTGAAAAAGGGGACCCCTGGCAGGACGGGGTTTGCAACCCCGTCCTAAACGTTTCGACTTTGGCCGAAGTCAGCCGAAATGTTTAGGGCAAACCGAAAAGTTGGGGACGGGTTAAATAACCCGTCCCGCAGAAGTCGCTGCGGTTACGACTAGCCCGCTCGGGCACTTGGCTCCGGCAAGCTGAAGCATCTTGCTAATCAGGTAATAAATTGGATTGGTTAAGGCAGTTTGTACCGTTAAAGAATGGCATTCCATCG
>JACUUF010000043.1 GCA_014859465.1 Methyloprofundus sp. | reverse complement strand
GCGCACCCAACTTGGCCCGAACCAACACCGCTAGCACTACCAAAAACGGCAACAACAAAGGCAAGCTTAATAAAATTAACAACACATCAAATACGCGCTTCACCTTAACTCCATAATCTCTAACATCCGTGCATTCACTTTATGCACGTCAAACCTTTCTTCGGCCATTTTTCTTGACGCGAGTCCCAGCGACTCAATCTGTTCTGTGTGCTCGATAAACCATATCATTTTTTTGGCAAGCGCTGGTACGTCAGCTACAGGCACTTTAAAGCCGTTCACACCCTCCGCAACCGTTTCTTTGCAACCCACAGCATCGGTTGTAATAACAGGTCTGCCCATTGCCATTGCTTCAATGGTGCTACGAGGCAAACCTTCATGATACGAGGGCAAAACATACACATGCGCTTTTTCAATAAATGGTCGCACATCATTTGTTGCACCTTGATAATCAATGCCTTTCCAAGTTGCAACCTCAGAAACCAAAATACCATCGGGTGACGTATCCTCCGGGCCAACCAAAACAAACTGAGCGTTTGGATATTTCGATTTTACGACTGGCGCCGCTTGCGCATACTCCCGCAAACCTTTCTCACCTAACAAACGCGCAATACACAAAAAACGAACGCCTTTTTCCAAGCCGTGCAATGCGGACAATCCAAAACGTGAAATATCCACGCCTGAGCCATTCACGACTTCAGTTTTTGAAAAAGGAACAATTCCACGTTCTACAAACAACTGGCGATTATCTTCATTTTGAAAAATTATCTTAGTCGCATGTGACAACGCAACCTTATAAAGCATAGAAACCAACCGTGTTAACAGCCTGCGCTTAAAACTTACACCTTGAAAGGCAAACCCCAAACCGGTCACTAAAGCATAAAAAGGTACTTTAGCAAATCGTGCGGCAATCCCACCCCAAATGACCGGCTTAATGGTGTAAGCGAGCACCTTTTCGGGTTGCTCTTTTTTATAAAGTTGATACAGCGCCCAACAGGACTTTAAATCCGCCAACGGATTCAAACCATTGCGCTGAAAATTCACCTCACGATGGTCAAACCCTTTCGCACTAAAATCTTGTGCAAGCGTACCAGATAAAGGTGCAGAAGCCGTTAGAACTGATTTATTTTGCGCCTTTATCGCCTGAATCAATTCACCCCGAAAGTTGAATAAGGATTCAGGCAATACGCCTACCACCAAAACTTTAGCACTTGGCTTTTCCATAAAATTACAATCTCGCATCCGCGTCTTTCAAAATGCCCTTCACGTCAAAAATGACTTGTGAAGCATTTTGGCGCAAAGTTAAATCTGCAAACTGATCATGCGACACGGCTAAAACAATCGCGCCATAATCCGCCATATTTGGCAACGTATCTTTAGACAAGGTTGACACACCATATTCATGTTCAACTTCAGAAGCATCCGCCCATGGATCATAAATTTCAACTTTTGTACCAAAATCTTTTAACTCGTTAATCACATCAATCACTTTTGAGTTACGAATATCTGGGCAGTTTTCTTTAAAGGTAATACCCAACACAAGAACCTTCGTGCCTTCAATTTTTTGACCTTTTTTGATCATCAACTTAATCACTTGATTGGCGACATAAATGCCCATATTGTCATTCAAACGACGACCCGCCAAAATAATTTCCGGGTTATAACCCAACTCTTGCGCTTTGTGCGTTAAGTAATATGGATCAACCCCAATACAATGCCCACCCACCAGGCCTGGTCTAAATGGCAAGAAGTTCCATTTGGTGCCAGCCGCTTCTAAAACTGCATTGGTATCAATGCCCATTTTGTTAAAAATCACCGCCAGTTCATTCACAAACGCAATATTTACATCACGCTGCGAGTTTTCAATTACTTTTGCCGCTTCCGCAACTTTCATAGTTGGCGCTAAATGCGTACCAGCCGTAATCACCTCACGGTACAGCGCATCGACTTTTAAACCAATCTCAGGGGTAGAACCAGATGTCACTTTTTTGATTTTGGTCACGGTATGCACTTTATCGCCCGGGTTAATGCGCTCTGGTGAATAACCACAGAAGAAATCCACGTTAAATTTCAAACCAGAAAACTTCTCCAATACCGGCACACAATCTTCTTCAGTCGCGCCTGGATAAACAGTTGATTCATAGATTACGATATCGTCTTTTTTCAAAACCTTACCGACAGATTCCGATGCTTTAATCAATGGCGTTAAATCAGGGCGTTTGTTTTTATCAATCGGCGTAGGAACGGTTACCACATACACATTACAATCGCGAATCTCCTCCAAATCAGCCGTTGATCGAAAACCAAAGTCCTTATTCACACGCGCAAGATAGTCATCCTCAATCTCTAACGTGCGGTCATGTCCCGCATTCAACTCATCCACGCGCCATTGCGCAATATCAAAACCAATGGTTGTAAACTTCTGCGCAAACTCCACCGCTAAAGGCAAACCCACATACCCCAAACCAATCACCGCAATTTTATACTCAGCCATTTCTACTACCCCAAAACTAAATCAAAAATTAAACTTTAAAAAATTCACGATACCATGCGACAAACTTATCAATACCTTCCTGCACTGGTGTGGCAGGTTTATAATCCATATCGCGCACAAGGTCATCGACATTCGCATAAGTAGCAGGTACATCTCCTGCCTGCAGAGGCAATAGCTGTTTTTCGATGGTTTTGCCTAATGCTTTCTCAATTGCTTCAATAAAGTCCATCAATTTCACAGGATTGTTATTACCAATGTTATAAACTTTATAAGGCGCAGACGATGACGATGGATCAGGATTTTTACCCGACCAAGCTTGGTTAGGTTTGGCAGGGTTATCAATCACACGGGTGATACCTTCGACAATATCATCAATATAAGTAAAGTCACGCAACATTTCACCATTGTTAAACACTTTAATCGGTTTGTCTTCCAATGCCGCTTTGGTAAACAAAAACAACGCCATATCCGGACGACCCCAAGGGCCGTAAACCGTAAAGAAACGCAAGCCTGTGGTAGACAAACCATATAAATGTGAGTAGGTATGCGCCATCAACTCATTCGCCTTTTTAGACGCTGCATACAGACTCATTGGGTGGTCAACATTATCGGATGTCGAAAACGGGTAAGATTCATTCAAACCATATACCGACGAACTCGACGCATAGGCCAAGTTATTCACACCATAATGGCGACAGGCTTCAAGGATATTAATAAAGCCAACAATATTGGCATCAATATACGCCTGTGGATTCTCAATCGAATAACGTACCCCCGCTTGCGCCGCCAAATTACACACCGCATCAAACTTTTCTGCCTCAAATAGCTTATCTAAATTAGCTTTGTCTTCTAACTGCAATTGAATAAAACGATAATTGCTGTGCTTGCTCGACTGCACCAACTGATTGTATTCAATATCCGACTGAGCAACTCCGGCATAATCCAAACGACCATACTTCACACGCTGATCGTAATAATCATTGATTGAATCCAACCCCACCACTTCATCGCCACGTGCAATCAATTTATTTGCCAAATGAAACCCAATAAATCCGGCTGTGCCGGTGATTAAAATTTTCAAAACTTCTTCTCCATTGCTTACTTATTCTTTTCTAGCCAGGCCTGGAACATCAATACATCCCAAAGTTGATATGACCAATTGCGTTGCCCAGATAAATGTTCTTGCCACTTCTTACGTACAAGCGCAACATTAAAGAAACCTTCTTCATGCAAGCGTTTTTCGCCTAATAAGGTTTCTGCCCAATCTCGCAAAGGCCCTCGCAACCATTCGGCCAAAGGCACACCAAAACCCATTTTTAGGCGTTCAATCAAATCTTTTGGCACATATTTATAGAGTACTTCACGCAATACCCACTTACCTACGCCATTTCGCATTTTGTATTCCAACGGAAGCGAAGCGGCAAACTCAATTACAGTCGGGTCAAGCAAAGGCACGCGTGTTTCTAACGAAACTGCCATCGCCGCACGATCTACCTTGGTTAAAATATCGTTAGGCAAATAATGCACCATATCCAGTGCCATCATCTCTTCAAAAAAAGGAGCCTGACCAAAATCGATTTCATCGAATTGCGTGGACAATGGTTTTGCACCTATCACCCAACTTTCGACATTCAAGTTATGCGACATAAAGCCTTTATGATAAAAATCACGGCGATTTTTACAACACAACAAAGCACTGGCTTTTAAAAATTTATCGCCATAAGAAAAGGGTTTGCCCTTTTTACTTTGCAGTGAATCTAACGGACTAAATACCCGCCGCCAGAAACCGGATGGTAAAAATCCAATACCCGCGCCCAAAGCTTGACGAACAGAGTAAGGAATTTTATTCAATTTATTCCAAGTTTTATTAGCGAGTTGATAACGACTATAACCACCAAACAACTCATCCCCTGCATCGCCAGACAAGCTCACCGTGACCTTTTGCTTGGCAATTTTCGACACCAAATAAGTCGGGATTTGCGACGAATCGGCAAAAGGTTCATCATAGATTTGCGGCAATAGCGGAATCACATCCAACGCATCTTGCCCGGACACATACATATCAAAATGTTCCGTACCCAAATACTTTGCCACCGCACGCGCGTGTTCCGCTTCGTTATAAGCTTTATTATCAAAGCCAATTGAAAAGGTTTTCACCTTCTGGCTAGACTGCGCCTGCATCAACGCCACAATGGCGCTGGAATCAACGCCACCAGACAAAAACGCGCCCAACGGCACATCCGCTTCCATTTGCAAAGCGACTGACTTTTTAAGCACAGTTTCTAGTTGGTTTACCGCTTCATCCGCTGAACCCTGAAAAGGTTTTTGCCAACCATTTTTAAGCACATCAACCGTTGACCAATAAACGGTTTTACCCAACTCATTTTCACCAGGCTTGGTAGAAACAATGCAACCTGGTTCAAGTTTATAAACATTCTTATAAATAGAGTAAGGTGCAGGAATCGAGCTATACCGCAAATACAAAGCTAGCGCATTACGATCAATTTCATTCTTGAATTCTGGAAATTTTTTTATTGCTTTTAGCTCAGAAGCAAAAACAAAACTCCCGTTTACCCAACCATAATACAGTGGTTTTTCGCCCATACGGTCACGCGCTAAAGACAAGGTTTGATTTTGTTTATCCCACAATGCAAGCGCAAACATGCCAGCAGTTTTTTTCAGGGTTGAGTCTAAACCCCATTGCTCAATGGCGGCCAGCAAGGTTTCCGTATCTGAATGCCCGCGCCAAGCTCTAGAAGCAATCAACTCAAGCTCAGCACGAAGCGCATGATGATTATAAATTTCACCATTAAATACCAGCACATAACGATCTGATGCCGACTGCATCGGCTGATGACCAGCCGGGGTTAAATCCAATATTGACAAGCGAGCATGCGCTAAGCCAATTCCAATACCTTCATCAAACCATACACCTTGATCATCCGGCCCACGATGCACAATCGCTTGTGCCATAGCCGTTAGTCGCTCAAACGGCGATGAAACCTCCCCTAAAAATCCTGCAATCCCGCACATAATTAACCTTCCCAAACCCGGCGATAAGCAGCAATCATCTTATTAATACTAAAATTCTCAACAATCCGATTACGGCAGGCTTGCTTACGGTCTAACCAGACCTGATGATTCGTTTGTTTTTCCTCAATCGCTTGCATAATGGCATTAGCTAGGGCATTTGAATTTTTTGGCGGCACAATCCAACCCGTATCCCCGACAATTAAAGCCGCATCCCCTACTTCTGTAGTTACACAAGGTGTGCCGCAGGCCATCGCTTCAGCGAGTACATTTGGAAAACCTTCACCGAAAGATGATGATAAAACATGCAAGTCCAATCCATTCATAACCGCAGGAATATCGGTGCGCTGACCGAGTAAAATAACATTTTCTATTAATTGATTAACATGAATGTGATTTAACAGAATTTGGTTGTCGGCATCCAAATCCCGCCCAATTAAAACCAGTTTGAAGTTATAACCTGCATTTCTAACCAAACCCAAAGCATTAATTAGGTTGGCATGATCTTTCTGTGGATGATAACGCCCCACCATGCCGATTAAGTTTTCATCATCATACAAACCCATTTCGGTCCGAAAAACCTTGCGCAATTCAGCATCAATAAAAAACTGAGTAAGGTCATACCCATTGCCAATGACTTCAGCTTTGCCGTTCTTATATCCCAAAGCTTCATGCACCGCTCTCGCTTCATGGGCGCAATAAACAATCTTTTTGGGAATCCAACCGGAAACAAAAGCGCACGCCTTCGCAATCAAAATCGTAGAACGCTTTGATTTACCCGGCTCTAAAGTGGTATGTCTCACATTCCAAAACACTTTTTTGATGCCTGCAAACTTAGCGAATATGCCACCAATTAAATCGGCATGATACATCCAGGTTTGCACCACATCGGGTTTATGATGTTTTAGTAGCTTAAATAATTGCCATAAACCAGATAACGAAACACGCCCTTGTGGCATATTTAAACAATGAACTTCTATCCCTGCCTCTCTGAGTAAAGGCCCGTATTTACCTTTATCCATTAAAGATATAACGATATGTCGTAATGTCTTATCTGATAAACAAAGACGATACAAAACCGCCTCCGCCCCACCGTCATTAAGACCCGTGATGATATGAATAATTTTTTTCATAACATAAGACCCTTAATTTTAATAAAAAATAGAAAACAAAAGAATAAAGAACTAAATTGAAGAAAGGATTAAACCATCCATGAAAAAAATATAGTAATGAGAAAGTAAAGAACAAAAGAACACCCCTAGTACCAATTACACGTCTAAAAAAGTAGGCAGAAAAAAATAAAATTAACAGTGTAAAAGCAAATATAAAAGGACTGTAAATTCCCAACATACCTACCCAGCCTGACAAACCAGGGTCTACATTCCATGTCAAGCCAACTTCACCAACCATTGTCTCTGCAACATAAATATTTAAATCAGTTGGGCAATGAGTAAACTTGCAGTAAATAGCAGACAATATTCCATTTTGATAAAACCAAGAAATATTGCCAATAAAAAGCTGATCCTGAAAATACATTGAATTCTGTATAGTGTAAGCTGCATATTTAAAGTTTTGAAATCGATCAATTACACTCTCAAAAACTAAAGTAAAAACTGTCCAATAGTCTTTAGCTAAAAGGTTCGAAAAAATCACTGATAAAGCCAAGCTGGACCGTAACCCCCATTTAAGCGCATCAAAAACAGGCAATAACAAAGCTAAAATAATACCCAATATAAAAAATAGAAAACTATTTTTTAATGTCACCTTAACAGGGTAGTAACGTATTAGATAAACAAGAAATATAATTAGTACTGATCCCATCCAGCCCCTTGACAAGAGAGAAAATAAAAAAACCACTGAAACCAACCAAAACAATCTTTTTGATCTTAAAAAAGGCGCCACAATTAAAAACCAGATATCTGGCTGCAATAAAACAAATAAATAATTAAAAATATTTGTTTCCTCAAAAGAAAAACCCGAGCCAGCCTTACCCGCACCTGTTGATAAATTAAAAATAAAAAAAGAAACTGTTATAAACAAAAGAAAATAACCGTATCTATCACCAAGCTCAACAACTAATGATTGTTTTTTAAAAAAGCCATAATAAAATAAATAAGTGATTACAAAGAAAAACACCTGTAATATATAAGTAACAATTATTGACTCTATGCTTAAATCGTAAAAGTTATCAAATGCAAAAAAACCACCACCTTGTACTACATTAAAAAATGCGTAAGTATTGGCAATAAAGTAAATAGTCAACATTAATATAAAAGGGTTAATAACCATTTTTAAAGTCTTTCATTTTTTTTACTATTTTAGATATATTATTACTTAAAACAAACAACCATAAAAATTTCTGATAAAAACTAAAGTATTTTATATATTTACAATAAATCTGTTTTCGCACAGTAGCATCTACTGATAAATTCTTTAAAAAAGAGAAAGCCGATATAGATATAGCATTATCTAATGCCTGATCATTTAATTTCGTATTTGGGATATCTTTTAATAACTCGCCTGCGCAACCGATCATCAAATCAATGTTCTCTTCAAGTTTTTCAATATTTGACATACTGTCAGACCAACTTCCTTGCAAGCATGTACGGTAAACAGACATAACACTTGGGAAGTACAAAGCTCCAGCAGGATTACTCGCTAATATTTGAACATAGTAATCACCTACAGGTGCTTGTTCATAAAACCAAGAAGGTAAAGTCTTTAAGACCTTACTTCGTATCATTAGAGATGCCGTAGGCATGTATCCACCACTATTAGATATGACCTGGCTCAAATTAATTATTTGTTTATTTTTATAGTGAGTCGCGATGTTAACTTTAGTTTTATTTTTTTCACACCACTTAACTGCAGGATGGAAAGAAATATTGATATTGGTATGCTGTCGCATTATGTCTACTTGAGCTTGAAGCTTCTTGGGTTCAGTCCAATAATCGTCACCTTCACATAATGCAGAAAACTCTCCCTTTACTTTTTCCCAAGTATTTTTAAAAGGCAAATGACCATTAATATGGAATTGATTTTCTGTTTGAAGAATAGGTTTTATTATATTTGGGTAAGCTAACACGTACTCCCGAATAATATCGGCTGTTTTATCTGTGGAGGCATCGTCATGGATAATAATTTCAAACGGGAAATCCGTTTCTTGAATTAAGAATCCCTCGAGTGCATCTTCGATATAGGGTTCGTGGTTGTAGGCAATACAACATACACTTACTACAGGTTTTGAAAGGTCGCCTTTCCAGTTAGACATAACTTCTTGTTCGGTTCTAAGGTTTCGCATGGTTTACTCTTAGGTTTAAAAGTTTCTGTTTAACTTGTTCTGAAAAGACTGAGGTTAATACCAACACAATCAACCCAATCACTACAAGCTCTATCAACATGATTATTCGACTTGATTCGATCAATAAACTTGCCAAAACCAACGCGACAATTATTGGTAAAACAAGTAACTTTAATATGTCTGTAACCAGCCATTTCATATGCAGGCCTGGTGCATAGGTTTTGTGAATAACAGCCGTCCAAATCATAAAATAAAGTATATTAATCATTAACCAGGCATACCCCGCGCCAATCATGCCGTATTGCTCTGTAGCGACCCACAGCGTGGGCAGTAAAATCAACACAAATAAAATACTGCCTATTATATGCAGTTTGAGCTTGCCGAGTGCATATTGTAAGTAATATGGAAACGCACCCACCACTATTAATCCATAGCCTGCGGCATAAAGTTGCATTATCGGTGCCGCCGTTTCAACGATTTTTTGATCGCCTGTCCAGACATACAATATCGGCTCTGCAAACACCACTAGCATAATACTGACACTTCCGGCTATGACGGTTATAAGCTGGGTGGCACTGCGATAAACTTTTATTAATTCTTCACGTTTACCTTCTGCCTCTAGCTTCGCCATTCTCGGCATAATTGCGCCACTTATTGGCCCGCCGATCATCATAATGCCGCTAGCAACTAATACCGCCAGCGTGAAATAGCCGTAGTTTTCTAGCGTTAATAAATTGGACATTATCAATTTATCGGTTTGTGTGACGACCACCCATAACCCTGAAGTCAATGCTATGCTTAATGCAAAAGTTAAATAAGGTTTAATCGGTTTTAACGACCACACCAGCTGCGCTTTTTGTGCTGCGATAAGCTTGGGTTTGAGTTGGTTGGCTTTTAGCCATAATCCGGCGAATTCTAACAGAGCCACCCCTAATTGATAGCTAAAAAACACCGGTGGGGTTGCGCCGTACTTCCACATTACTGGGAACACCATTAAAAAACGCAAGGTCGCGATGAATACATTAAATCCGCTTAACCATACCAGCTGTTCACTTCCGGTCACCACGCCACGATAAAGCCCGGTCATCCAACGCAAGGCAACACTGATCGCCATCACCTGCAGGGCAAATACAACTTCTTGTACAGTTAGGGCTTCGATATTCAGCCATTTTTCGGCAATCGTTCCAGCGAATAAAAATAACAACCCTCCGCCTATTAACGCGATGCCGATAAAAATTAAATTCAGCGTGCGATAAAGCTGGCTAAACATGACATCGGTATGCGCACCTGCACGGTAACGTGCTGTTTCACGCCCAATCGTCGGGGTCAAGCCTAAATCCAACAAGGCAAACATGGCTTGTAGCATGGCAAAAAAGCCCACTAAACCATACGCCTCTGCACCCATTTCGGTAATGTAAAACGGCAAAACCAAAATACCCGCCAGCACCACATAGGCTTGGCTGATATAAGAGGCAATAATGTTTTTCTTTAGGGATATGGGTTTCAAATTATTAGCTTCCAATTCTTTTAGCAATGACTCGGACTTACCAGCCCAAACTGCTTGGCTTTTTCGGTATTCAGCACGCGAATATGGTTGTCTTTGATATTCCACAGTCGTCGCTCTAAGTTTAAACACTGACGAAATTTATCCGTTGCACCAATACAATGTTCAATGGGCATATTGGGCACAACCAAAACCAAATGAATCGGCTTTTTGAGTGTGGCTGTTTTCTGCAAATTTGCGCCTATGTCAGTTTTGATGTCTGGATAACGCCCTGCAACAGCGGCAAACCAAATTGTGATCGAATGTAGCATTTTGGCTTTGATCTCTTGAAAGAAATCATCGGCCTGGCGTGGATAACTACTTTTGGCCTCTAAGAAGACAATGTGCTTGTTTTGCTCTTGATGAACAACACATTCCACTTTGTGAATACCATCGCCCAGGCTGTCAACGGCTGTAGATTTTTCAATCTGAAATAAATCATCCAATTCAAAGTCGCCAAACAAAACGCCAGATTCTTCAATTTGCACACTCATTCAGCACCCAGCTCCATTTCTTGATCAAACAAACGTATGGCCTCATTAATAATCGAGTTTTGCGGCATACCGTCTTTTAAATCACTTTGTGCCCAATTGCCATCTTTTTCAGCACGCAGCACAGGCATGCTTTTTTGCTTTTTTAGCGCAATCAAGTACAGCTTCTTCACCACAAAATAAGAGTGTGTAGTGATAAAAAACTGTATGCCTTGCTCAGAGAGCAATTCAACTATCTCTAAAAATTCACTGATTGCACTCGGGTGGAGTGCCGATTCCGGTTCATCAATAAAAATGACCGACTGTGGCGATAAATACCGATTACCCAACAAAATATCGAGAATGGCGATTTTCTTAATCCCTTCTGCTGTGGCATTCACTGAATACTTGCTTTTTCCTTGCTTGTAAATCCACTTTTCGTTTTGCGCATCAAACTCAATCTTGCCTTGAAACATCGCCTCTAGCTTTTGGCACGACTGCATAAAACGTTTATAATTGCGCCCCATTTGGGTTGGGTTTTGCAGTGCCAAAACCAAGTCAACATAAGTGGCATCGAAACCAAAGGCTCTATCTTGCAAAGCTGATTTCAAAATTACCTTGGACAAACTCAGCACTTCTTTGGGTGGCAAAAAAACAGAATTGGCATCGCGGCTGGTCAGATTGTTTAAAATCGGAGTAATTTTCTTAGTCGTATCTTGACCAAAATCCAATGCCAAAGAACAATTATCATCCATGGTGACCGTTGCTTTTAAACGATTGCCCTCGCCTTTTTTAACCAAATCACCCAATTTATCGATTTGAAAAGTCCAATAAAGCTTATCGGCTAATACTTCATCAAACACCCGCGGATCATCGCCACGACCAAACTCTTCCTGTGCACGAATCATGCTGTACAAGGCTTTCAATAAAAAAGTTTTACCTGTGCTATTGGCACCGATAAACAAATTGATTTGCCCGAGATTTTCTGCCTTCGCGTTTACTAGGGGGCCAAAATTTTCTAATGTGAAACTTTTAATCATTGAATGCTCTCTTTTATTTCACCATAACCAACTAAACCGAAATGGTTCTTCTAACCCTTATCCGCTTGACCATGTCTTGTAACTTTTGCTCGAAGGCTTGTTCGTCAAACCGCCGGTTGAAGGGTATTAGCGTATTTTCATCCACTAGGCTAATGCCTTTTTGTTTCAACCAGGCCTGGATGGTTTCGTTATCCGGGGTTTTGCTTTTGCGTTGGGCGAACTTTTCGGTAGTCGCGTTTATTTGTGCTTGGGTGAAATGCGTTAAAGCTTTCACATGGTCTGCAAACTCGGCTAGTGGGTCGTGCGGAAATAATAGATCACCGCCTTCAAATTGCTCATAAATTTGTTTCGACACACCCCAATTGTGCTCAAACCTAAATTTTGTGACCATTGGCACCTTGGTAAAATCTTCATTCATCGCCAACCGATAAGCATTGGCGCGTTGTTGCTCCGGGCGTTCAAACGGTTGCCAGCCAATTGGCGTATAAGCTGGTGGTTCATCGCCCTGCGGCAACATGGCTATCGCTGGCGTTATTTGATACATCACCCCTTTTTTCAAGCAGGCCTGCATCGGTTCATAACGCTGTGTTTTATCATTCCACTGTTGGGTTGCGAAAAAACTCGCCACATCAAAATTGGGCGTAATGTCCACATAATCGGTCGCCAAGCCATAATGTTGCGCTACGCCTTGTGTTGATCAATGCAAAACGGCTTTTCATCAAACGTGACGCGCTGCATTCGCACTAATGCCGGATGCGTTTGCAACCCGTCTTCAAACACGACATTACGCAATAACGCATCAAACAAATCCGCGTCGGTTTGACAACGATCCAACCCCGACAAACACTCACCATAATCACGCACCTGCCCACGATACTCCACCAAAGCCCATTCCACCCCGACACGGAGATGCACACACGAACCGTCCGCGCTGGTCATGGCGAGAAGGCTTTCATCTAACCGTTGTAGGCAATGGTTTGCAAATAGTCTTCTGCGTGTTTACCTAATAAAATTCTGCGCGTGGTAAAAAAACTTGGCCATTTTTTTGAAAACCATCGTTGCGGTAACTGCTTAAAAATGTCTGAATTATTCTGTTTTATGGCGCGTGCAATTTCTTGATTGTATTGTTTCAACACTTCTAAACGATCATCACACAAACGCTGGCAATTTAAATTTAGCACTTTAATGGTGTTTTCAACCAAGTCTTCAATCAAAGCAAATTGATTTTGACCTTGATAATTTAATGCTCTACAAGCATTCGAATTTGCTTTTAAACGGCCGGTTCTTTTATCCAAATCAAACAAGCAGTGGGGGCTTAAAAGCAAAGGATTAAGCAAGTGCGCCTCACACGTTTCGGGTAACTTATTTGCGCTGATTAAATGATCTTTATAAGCATCACAACTTAAATTATCTGGTCTTTGATAAGACTGAGAGTCCATCTCATCCTTTTGACTTCCACCCGTGCATACCGCAAACACATTTTGCCAATCTAATGCCCAGTTGATTGCGGGATTGCTGGTATCCGATTTAGGATGAAAATGTTCAACGCGTTGCAAATTCTCGGATAAGCTATCAATCTTTTTTTCGCAATAGGCACAAAGCCCACCTTGATCAACGAGCATTTTGGCACGCAATTGTTTGTAATCAGCCGATTGATTGAGATCACGAAAATCTTGCCAAGTCGCTTGAGGTTGCGCATTGGAAAACACAGTCAAATCATTTGGTGGAAGTGATTTATTGATCTTTTTCAAGATTCAACTCCCAATCGCGGTTCTCAATGTATAAATCTAGTTCAGTCAGCTTAGGCTCTTCACCCCGGTAAATCGCATCCAGTTTACGTCGCATTTCAACAGCTTGTTCACTCACCCATTTATCTTGGTAAACTAAATCGGCGTAAGCATTCAAAAGCTTCGTATTTTCGTTTTGCGGTGGGCGGCTTTGTACAGCAAAAATGCGATTTAGTAAGCGTGCAGCTTCAGCACCCTCGCTACCTGCTGGTGCGGCAAATACCTTTCCATTATCTAAAATCCGAATCGATTGAGAAGGCACGGTCGTTAAAACCTGGGGGCTGTGGGTGGTCAACACAAACTGTATTTTTGGAAAGGCCTCAATTAAAGAATTCACTACGGTCTGTTGCCAGGAAGGGTGCAAATGCATATCCACTTCATCAATCATCACCACACCTTCAGTTTTAAGCGCTGCTTGATCACCTAAATGAGGATTTAACAACACACAACGATAAGCAATATCTGCAACCAGGCCTAAAATATTTTTAATGCCATCACTTAATTGAGCGACCTTGAATTCACCTTGATCACTATGCATAATCAAAGACTCTTCATGCACTTGGCTGAATTCCAAGGTATGCCAAGCAACGGGTTTTAAGACAACATCAATTGCACGCTGAATCACACGAATTAAATTATAGTAAGGTGTATGCTCTAGAGCGAGTGCCTGACCCTTTTCAAGGCTTTTGATTTGTTGATCTCGCGCTCCTTTAAATACCCCAGTAAACCACAACTCAAACTGACGATAACTTGAAGCTGGATCAAGGCAATCTTGATAGGCAAAGGTGCGGACTTTTTGATTTTCTAGATCAACCTGGGTACGCTTTTCTTCCTTTAATCGTTTATGCGACCAAAGCCGACCAGTGCCGTAATAACCGAATAAAGGAAGCGAAATCGGATTAACAGATAAATCTCGCACCTGTTCTTGTAAGGATTTAGCTGCCGCTTTTATTTTTTTACACCCCTTACCGTCGAGCGTCTGCGATTTTTTAACCTCACTTTCTCTGCGCCGCACCCACAACTCGGTGCGCCCCGCTCTCACCCATGAAAAAGTAATTTCACAAGGTAATTGCCGCGCCATTTCGTCGCGTTCACCTTGTAATGTATTGTAAAAATCACTTCTTAAAATACTTCTAACATCATCAATTCGAATCGTGTTGGCTGGATCATTAAACGCCGTTCTCGCTAAATCAAACTGACTGACAAACGGCCAGATGGCAATACGTAATGCATCCAAAACCGAGGTTTTGCCTTGCCCATTCGCCGCTACCAACACGGTCACACGCGGATCAAACTCTAGGTTCGTATCGGCATAACAGCGAAAGTTTTTTAATGTCAATTTTTCAATTTTCATGTTTGTATTGATCTTTATTTAACAGCATTTGAAGCGTATTTTACCAAAACAATCGCGCACCTGTCCGCGATACTCCACCAAAGCCCACTCTACCCCGGCACGAAGATGCACACATGAGCCGTCCGCGCTTGTCATCGCGTGCAATCCTTCATCGGTGGTGTATTCAATCCCCAAACGCGTAAATCGCTCGCCAGTATTAATCGGCGGAATTTGCAAATGCGCTTTAAGGTCACTAAGGTTTTTGAAGGGTTTCATATACGCATTATCGGTTTAGGCTTTAGCTTGTTTCAACCAGGCCTGGTTTTTTTCGCAGCTCAAACAAACTAAACCCTAACGGCTTTTATATCGAACATTTAATTTTGCTCTGACCCCGATTATTCTTAAACGTGGTACGTCCCCGATTATTCGCGTCCCCGATTATTCGCCCGATTATTCGATTGCCCTTTAAGCATTTCACATACTTTCTGATCAAACTCTTCTTTAAGTATCCCCATAACATTTAGATTAACCAGTTCACCATGCTTAAATACTGCTTTGCGCAAAACTCCTTCTTGTTGAAAGCCGCATTTTTGATGTACTTTAATCGAGCCAATGTTGTCTTCTAGCTGATAGGAATAAACGCGTTTCAGATTCATTTCATAAAACGCATGGTAAAGCATTAACAAGGTTATTTCCGTGCCAATACCTTTTCCCCATTGACTTTTCTCACCAATCATCAAACCAAATAAAGCATTTTGATTAAAACAATCAACATTATCTAAATAGGCGTTACCAATATGCTGGTGGTTTTCCTTTAAACAAACAGCCAATTTCAAACTATTTCCTGGAGAAAAAATCACATCATTCACCCACTTTTTTTCATAATCAGGTGAAACAAAATATTTCCGGCCCACAGACCCTTCAATCATTTCATCATCAACTCGCCAATCATGACTAGTATTCGCGTCTGTTAATGTGAAAGCTCTTAAATACACTCTAAAATCTTTTGCCAGTTTTTTAAATTCATTCAGCATGAATAACCCCTATTATTTTATTTAAAGCTGCCATTTCCACTCGCTGATCTATCGGCAAATAGAATACATTTTCAATCAGCTCTTTTTCTTGTGGCTGCACTCTATCAATTGCATCCATCCAATACTTGGCGACATAAATTTTTTCTGCAATCAACTTGTGTCGCAAGTCGCAAGTCGCAAGTCGTTCGTTCGTTCGTTCGTTCGTTCGTTCGTTCGTTCGTTCGTTCGTTCGTTTAAAAGGATAGACCATCGGTACAAAATTGGTTAAAGCCATTTCACTATATAAATTACTGTTTTTTAGCTGGCTGTGCAGCGCCCAGAAATTGCGTTGTCTTGTGAGCGCGATTTTTTCATAATCGAGCGATTTTAGAATGCCTTGCGTGAGTTTAGACATCCATTTAATCGGCTGGTTAATGAGTGCGTTTTCTGATGTTTGATAGTGGTTATAAAACTCGCTAGCCGTGTTTTCATAACGCCCTAGCAGTTGGGTGAAACGTCCGGCTGAGTGATCTTGTTCAAAGTCTTCTTGAAGTAATGTATCTGTATAGAGGTAACCGCCATCGGCAACCCCAAAAAATTTTCTTGGGCTGTAAAAGGTATCTACCCCTTCAATTGGCATCTCAAAAAATGCCTGTGTATTGTCAATAATCAACGCATCGCCATAATGTGTGTGCAGTCTGCTGACGTACTCTGATTTCAGCGCAAAGTAGTTTATATAAAGCATCTTTTCGTTCGGCTTGATTTTTGGTAAATCAAGCAATTCAAACTTTTCGTTAATGTGATAAAACGCATAGTCAATATTTTCGGCTATTAACGGCTCAATCAAACTATCGCAACAATAAGCCGGAATATAAACTTTAGACGGCTGTTTTGCTTTTAAAATGTATTTAAAACAATTTCTAGCACTGTTTAAGGCAAGCCCATCTTTGTGATAGTGCTCACCTTGATTCAGTTCCAATTCAAAATAACCGCCTAACTCTTTCATTCCATAATCACTTTTAGATAGTTTTCCATATTGTCCATCTTGTTGAGCATTTCTTCTTGGGTTTCAAACTTCATTATCATGGTACCAAGCGTATGGTTTGAGCCATTGAATTTATGCACCTTATCACCAGGCCTGGTGTAAATTGTTTCTTGAATAATGTTTTGTTTGATTTCATCGCTGTACCAAATTTCTTTAACTACCCCATCTTCTAAAGCATGAAGCATATACGAAGAATAGTATCCTTTAGTTGGTTGCATTTTTAAGTCAGTGCAATCTAAGCCTAATGCAGAATCAACAGTGTATTTAATTAAATCAACGCCTGTTACGTGTTTAATGACTTCGGGAATGAGATTGCCGCCATTTCTTGGCCCGAGTTCTAAGAATGAGAAATTACCTTTTTTATTATAGTGATAATCAAAGTTAAGCGCCCCATGCTTTATGCCTAGTAAATCAAGTAAGCGTTGGGTTTCAGAATGAGCTTGCTCTTGCGTGTAGTCCGACATAATAGATGGGAAACTTTCACCGATTGGTACTAATGGATTCACTAACTTGTCAAAATGTTCATTTGCCCAACAACGAAATGCAAGCTTGCCATTCACAACAAAGCCATCACCTGCAACTTGATAACCATCTCTTACAAAAAACTCTTCCACCGTGACTTTCTTTTCTCTTGAGAATTGCAAGGCATATTCAAAAGCAGAGTTTAATTGCTCCTGGGCTGTTATCTTTGTGACACCTTTACTGCCTGATGAATCAACGGGTTTTACAATGGCGGGCACACCGATTTGCTCAAGCCAAGCTTCAGCTTCATTGAGCTTGTAAAAGGCGTTTGATTTGGGAACTAAAAAATCATGTTTTGCTAAGAAATCTCGGAATAGATCTTTTCTCGCCAAAATTAAAACGGACTCATAAGGATTGCCGACTAAACCCATTTTTTCGGCAACATAAGCCTGAGTTGGTGCTGCCGGATCAGACGCATAAGCTACTACCCCATCAATTTTTAATTTTTGGGAAAGCCCTAAAACGGCTTCTTTATCAGTTGTAGATACATTATGCCATTCATGCGCGAGCTTATGCCCTGGGTTTTCAGGTAGATAATCGCAGGTAATTACATAATGTCCTTGGTCCAACGCATATTTGATCGGCGGTATTTGTTGGGCGGTTGCCCCTAAAAATAAAATGCGTTTTTGGCTCATTTTTTTATAACCTCAATGATCTTAGATTGTTCTTCTTCTGCAAGCGTGGGATAAATCGGCAAACATAAAATCCGGCTGACAATATCCCGTGATATTAAGCAGGCCTGGTTGTTTTGTAAATAATCCAGTGTATCCAAACTTGGGTAGAAGTAGCGTCTTGGAATGATATTATTTTCTTTCAGTTTGGCTTCGACTTGGAGCAGTTGGGCTTCGCTTTTAAATAACACCGGCGCATAGGCGTGGTTGTTTTTGCTTTGTGGGTTAACCATTCACAAATCTCGCTTGTAAGGTTCTCAGTAGTTCAAATGTGTTGATGCACGTTACGCCAAACTCTTCGCATACATTAGGCACTTTGACCTTTTTTGTCGTTGGCTCTAAACGAGACTCATGGCTAACCACGGTTGCGCCCAACACACTTGCTTTTGCAATAATCCAAGGGTCGGCCTTTGCAATAAAGTTATCTCGACTTCCGGCGTTATAATCACCCGCCATCAAGCTTTGAACAATAGTAGTAAAAACTTGCTGCGTAGGCTCATCATCGTTTGATATGAAGTGATGCGGGCGATCTCTTGCCCATTGAGCCAATTCATCATTACCGGCTTTAAGCTCTATTCCAACCATCTCGATACTGGCAAGCTCACCCAATTCAAACTTCAGATCTAACCAATCCCAATACGCGGGGCAAATATCCATGCCGTAATATTGGTTTTTAGCTTGAATGTAGGTGTTTGCATCGAGTAAAAATCTCAAACTTTTAACTCCTCGGCAAACTTGGCAATATTCGCTGGCTTCATGCCTAACAGTTGTGCCGCTTCACGGAGCATCATTTGACCATTAAGCGCCTGACTCACTACCGCCTCAGAAAAGCGTTGGCTGATCTGTGCCTTTTTCGTTTTGTAATAGCTCGGACCACTTCTAGAAGACTCACGATTTTTGTGTGCTTCTTTTTCATCCGTTATAAATTGGACATACTCGCGGTCGGTTATGTCACCACAAGTCAATGCACGACGCGCCAACACCCACTTGCTGACATGAAAATGTGCCTCCAAAACGGCCAAATTCTCTTTCCAGCTCGCCACGTCAGTTCGCCATAAACGAGTAAACTCGGCTTCGGGCACTAAAAACTCCGCCGCAACCGCATTACATAACACTTCTTCTTGCCGCTGGTTTTGCGTATCCCCATCCGAAATGCCGGACTGACCGATCCAGATATGACACAACTCATGAATAAGGGTAAATAAACGCGCGCCCGGTGCATCGGCATGGTTCACGAAAACCATCGGTGCAAACTGATCGGTAATCGCAAAACCTCGAAACTCACTGACTTGTAATGGACGCGTAAAGTGTCCCAGATCACTTTGGCGCATCACCAAAATGCCTAAAACCTCAATCCGAGCAACCAAATCACGATAATAGTCTTCCCAATTACCCCTGCTTGGATGTTCAGTGACACCCAACTTCAAACGCATATCCGCGACGATTGCCTTCACATCACGACGGTTAGAAAAACGGCCTACAATCGGATTGGCCTCAACAAGCTGCTGCTTTAAGTAATCCTTGTACCAGGCCTGGCGTTGAAGCATTAGCTTAATCAAATCCAACAATTCCGCACTTGGACGCTTAACACCTTCACCATCCACTGTGCGTAAGTCAGGCAAGGGCAATTCCTCGACAGGTGGGCTAGACAAAAACAAATAACCAAAAGGAATATGCGCCTTATCCGCAAAGGTCATCGCCTGCTTGAACGTAAGCGGTTTTGTACCGTCTTCCCATGCCAAGAGTTGCGCTTCTTCCTTGCCAAGTTTTGAAGCTAATTCAGATACAGACAACCCTAAACGCTCACGGGCCCATGTTAGGTTGGCTGGATTGATATTTGCTTTGGTCATGGTTTCGCTCTAGTCCGTTGCATTTTAAGCGGCAATTTGTTGGCGTATTATGCCACAAATCGTGTTTTGTTGGGCTTGCGCCAGGCCTGGGTAGATAGGCAGGCAGAGGATCCGGCTGGCGATGTCTCTTGAAATTAAGCAGGCCTGGTTGTTTTGTAAATAATCCAGTGTATCTAAACTTGGGTAGAAGTAGCGTCTTGCGAGAATATTGTTTTCTTTTAGTTTAGCTTCGACTTGGAGCAGTTGTGCTTCGCTTGCAAATAACACTGGTGCATAGGCATTGTTGTTTTGGCTTTTCGGGTTCCATTGTTGGAACTCTACCAGGCCTGCTAGTTCCTTTTGATAGGTTTGCCAAATGCGTTGGCGTTCGGTTTTGATGGTGTCGATTTCATCAAGCACGCATAAGCCCATGGCGGCTTCAAACTCATTCATTTTAGCGTTAGTGCCGACCGATTCGATGGTGGTTGGGCTGCTAATGCCAAAGTTAATCAGCAAGCGGATTTTCTTCGCTAGCTCGTCATCATTAGTAATAACCGCCCCGCCTTCGATAGTGTGAAACAGTTTGGTAGCGTGAAAGCTAATGGTACTGATGTCGCCGTAATTGAGCACACTTTGGGTGTGTCCGTGTTGGTCGGTGTAGTCTGCGCCAAACGCGTGGGCGGCATCGTATACGACTTTTAGGTTGTGTTTGTCGGCAATCGCTTGAATGGCTTCGACTTGGCACGGATTGCCAAATACATGCACCGGCACAATGGCGCTGGTGCGTTCGTTAACCAAGTCTTCAATATTGCTTGGATTCAGATTAAAGCTTTCTTTGTCAATATCAGCAAACACAGGCGTTAAACCTTCCCATGCGAGCGTGCTGGTGGTGGCGGCAAAGCTAAAGGGCGTGGTAATCACCTCACCTTTTAAATCAAGTGCTTTGTAGGCCAATTGCAAGGCCAGTGAGCCGTTGGCGACCAAAATCAGGTGTTTTACGCCCAAGTGATCTTTTAAACGGCGTTCTAATTCTTGCAATAGACTGCCATTATTCGTGAGCCAGGCGGTTTCATAAATACGATCCACATAGGCTTTGTATTTGTCTTTATTGGGTAAATAGGCTTTGGTAACTGGGGTCATTTTGATTTATTCCTTGCCTCTTCTAGTTTTTCCATAATACGCAGGGTTTCTTTTTGCATTGTTGAGAAGGCGAACCACTTTTTGCCCAAGTCTTTTAAGCTTGCGCCAAGGTGATAAACAGCTTGGTTGTCAATAAGGATGAATCGATCGTGCGCATCAAAAAACGGGTAATAAAGGATTTGCGGATATTGCTGATTATGTTTTTGCAAATCGAGTGTAAATTGTGGTGTGTTGTTTTTGCCAAATAGTTCTGCCTTTACATTGGCTTGTCGTTTGGTGAGCATCAGCAATAGCGTTTCGTCTAAGTAATTGTCGATGATGGTAATGCTTTGTTTGGCGGACTTGATGAGGTCGGTTATAAATAGGTAGGCATCAAATACTTGGCCATTAAAGAAAATGCCTTGTTCATGTGTGGGTGCTTTGGCTTCTAACGCGGCAAAAACTTGCTCAAAATTTTGCGCCGTGGTGCTCGCTAACTGTTGATGTGCAAATTCCAAATGTTGCATGCGCTCAAGCAAGTAGGCGTTTGCGTTTACAAATCGCTTCATTTGTACAAAAGCTTCAATAATTTGGATGCTAACTTGAACGGCAGTTTCGCTTTTTAGTACAGCACTGAGCATGGCAACACCTTGTTCGGTGAAAACCAGTGGCTGTTTTCTTAACCCCATGACTTCGCGATTGGATGTCGCATTTTGCGATACCCAATTTTGTAGCTCTGTCTTGCTCATTTGAAACATGAAGCTTTCAGGGAAGCGTGCCGTATTTCGCTTCACCTGTTCGTTAAGTCGTCTTGTTTCAACACCATACAGTTCAGCCAAATCACGATCAAGCATGACCTGTGTGTTTCGCACCGTGTAAATTTTAGACAGGACAAGCTGATTGTTGATATGAGTTAAAGATTCCATTGGCATTTGCTTTATTAAATCCGCCAAATCAACGGTGCAGACCTTACATTTGACATTTCCATTATCCCTTTCTATTTTTTTACTGCCCGACTGACACTAGCTTAGATCTCAATAGTCACCGACTTGAGCAGACTTGCAATTCTCAGCCCCAAAAAATCTTATAAATTATTAAGCATTGTTACTCGGTTTTGCCTTGGTTAAAGTCTGAAGCTAAACAAGCTTCTACTTTTAATTCCGCTATTTCGGCCTGCAACTTTTCATATTCTTGCAGTTTATTGTTCAAAAACCGTGATGTTATTTTTGCTTTTTGTTCTATGCCTTTTGGTGTCAATAAGTACATATAAGCTAGCTTGTTTTTACTATTGCGAAAATTGTTTGCCTTTAATATGCCCACCGCTATTAAGGCCTTGAGGCAATAATTTGTCTTACCTAAGCTAATACCTAGTGCTTGTGCCAATTCTCGTTGGCTAATTTCTGGGTTTTGTTCAACTAGTTTAAGTATTTTGTAGCGGTATTCGTCTGTTAACATTTTTAGTCTGTTCATCTGTTGAACGAAGGTGAAAGTATATAGAACATCTGTAAAGTTGCAAGCAATGGTGACAGCTTAAGTATCAGTATCGATACCAAATTAAATCATTGAACCTAGACAGATTAACCCTTCGACAAGCTCAGGGCGAACGCAATTTTTAGCATTATCGGCCGATTCAATGGCTACGGGTAATATGATTCAACTCTATTTTGGCGCTTAACGGCAGTTCATCTATTTTTTGAGTATCTACGAGCAGCGCTAATCTCCCTTCAGTTATGACCAATCACTTTATTAAATCGGCAAGATAGTGCCCATAGCCGTTTTTGCTGAGGGCTTTGGCGGTTTGCATAACTTGCTCGTTGCTGAGCCAGCCATTACGCCAGGCGATTTCTTCTAGGCAGGCGATTTTGTAGCCTTGGCGTTTTTCGATGGTTTCGACAAACATGGCGGCTTCTAATAGGCTTTCGTGGGTGCCGGTATCTAGCCAGGCAAAACCACGCCCTAGTTGTTCGACGTTCAAATCGCCCCGCTCCATGTACATTTGGTTGATGGTGGTGATTTCGAGTTCACCGCGATGGCTCGGTTTGACTTGTTTGGCGATATCGATGACGTCGTTGTCGTAGAAGTATAGGCCGGTGACCGCAAAGTTTGATTTGGGTTTGGCTGGTTTTTCTTCTAGGCTGATGGCTTTTTGGTTTTGGTCGAATTCGACCACGCCAAAACGTTCGGGGTCTTTGACTTGATAACCAAATACGGTGGCACCTGCAGGCCTGGTGGCGGCGCGCTTTAGGATCGGTGAGAAGCCTTGTCCCCAAAAGATATTGTCGCCAAGCACTAAACACACGCTGTCGTTGCCAATAAAGTCTTCGCCGATGATAAAGGCTTGGGCAAGTCCGTCTGGGCTGGGTTGGAGGGCATAGCTTAGGTTTACGCCAAAGTCTTTGCCATCCCCAAGCATACGGATGAAGCCGGCTTGGTCTTCGGGCGTGGTGATGATAAGGATATCTTGGATACCGGCCAGCATGAGCACTGATAGCGGGTAATAAATCATCGGTTTGTCGTAAACGGGTAATAGTTGCTTGGATACACCGCGTGTTATTGGATATAAACGAGTGCCGGAGCCGCCGGCGAGGATAATTCCTTTCATAATTTAATTCTTGATTTTCAATGTTGAGTTTTCAATTATTGGCTTGTGCTTTAGCAAGCTATTCATTTGGCTAATCGCCATTTGATTTAACTGAACTAGCCGTTGTTCTGGCGATAGCGCTTGCTTAATCATTTCTGCATTATAGCTTTCCATATTGGATAGGATCACAAGCTCTTCTACACTGGCATAATCACGCAGGTTACCTTGTTTATCCGGATGTTGTTCTCGCCATTGTTTGGCTGTAACACCAAAGAGCGCAAGGTTCAACAGGTCTGCTTCGTCAGCATAGGTGAAGTTGACCTGAGACGGATTGAGTTTTGGCACAATGTGCGCTTGTATTGCGTCTGTGTGAATTCGGTAATTGATCTTACTGAGACTTCGGTTTAAGTTCCATTCAAGTTGTTTGCTATCTATTTCATCTTGTTTTAGGCGCTGAAATTCTTTAATTAGGAAGAGTTTAAATTCTGCTGAAATCCAGCTCGCAAACTCAAAAGCAATATCAGGATGAGCAAATGTGCCGCCGTTTCGTCCTGATTTACTCACTAGCCCAGTCGCATTTGTATTTTCAATCCATTTTGTTGGGGATAAGGTGAAGCTGTTTAAACCCGCCTGATTTCTAAAGGAGTCGAATTCGACCCCTTTAAAATCCGGGTTATTTATCTGCTCCCATAACCCAATAAAATCAATGGTTTGCCTTGATCTAAGCCAGTTTTTCACAACATCTTTAGGTTCGTCAGGGTTTTTAGCACGCGCAATATCTGTGAGACTTAGATAGTCTGCCGCATCAATTCGTTTGAGATTTATGGCGGTGTTTTGTACGGTTAAAATTGCCGTCTTTTTCATTTCACACCACCTAATCGTTCTCGTTGGTAGCTGCCGTCCTGGACGTGTTGGCACCAAGCCTGGTTGTTAAGATACCATTCTACGGTTTTACGGATGCCGGTTTCGAAAGTCTCCTCCGGCTGCCAACCGAGTTCTCGTTGGATTTTTCTGGCGTCGATGGCGTAGCGCATGTCGTGGCCTGGGCGGTCTTTTACAAAGACCTTGAGGTCTTTGTAATGATTAATTTTTAATGTTGAATTTTTAATGGTTTTATTTTGTGCAATTGGGGCAAGTTCGTCGAGAATCTCACAGATTTTATCCACGACTTCGATGTTTTGTTTTTCGTTGTGGCCGCCGATGTTGTAGGTTTCGCCGACTTTGCCTTTGGTGGCGACGATTACTAAGGCGCGGGCGTGGTCTTCTACATACAGCCAATCACGGATTTGGTTGCCTTTACCATACACAGGTAATGGTTTGCCTTCGAGTGCGTTCAGGATCACTAGTGGAATCAGCTTTTCTGGGAAGTGGTATGGGCCGTAGTTGTTGGAGCAGTTGGTGACTAGGGTTGGCAAACCATAGGTTCGCTGCCATGCGCGGACTAGATGGTCTGAGCCTGCTTTTGAGGCACTATAAGGTGAGCTTGGGGCGTAAGCCGTTGTTTCTTGAAACATCGGCAATGTTGAATTATGAATTTTTAATGATGAATGGCGTCCAGTTAATTCATCATTTACCATTGAGCATTCAACATTGACCTCGTCTGGGTGTGGTAAGTCGCCATACACTTCGTCGGTCGAGATATGGTGAAAGCGGAAGTTGGCTTTTTTGTCGCCTTCAAGTCCTGACCAGTAAGCTCTTGCTTGTTCTAACAATGTATAGGTGCCGACGATATTGGTTTGGATAAATTCGCCTGGGCCGTCGATTGAACGGTCTACATGGCTTTCAGCCGCAAGGTGCATCACGATATCAGGCTGGTGTTGAGTAAACACGCGCTTGAGTTCTACTGCATCGCAAATATCGACTTTCTCAAACACATAGCGCGAGTTATCGCTGACTGACTTGAGCGATTCAAGGTTTCCGGCATAGGTCAGTTTATCGACATTAACGACTGAGTAATCTGTGTCGTTGATAATGTGACGAATAACTGCGGAGCCAATAAATCCAGCGCCGCCTGTTACGAGTATTTTCATTTGTAATAACCTCTATACCAATCCACAAACTTAGCAATTCCCTCTTCTATGCTTGTCTCGGGTTTAAAGCCTGTATCTTTAATCAGTTCATCTACATCGGCATAGGTAATCGGTACATCGCCCGCTTGCATGGGGAGCAGGTTTTCGTTGGCTTTTTTGCCAGTGGCGGTTTCGATGGCGGTGATGAAGCGGCGCAGGGTTACGGGTTGGTTGTTGCCGATGTTGTAGATTTTGTATGGGGCTTGGGCGTTGGTGATTTTGTTTTTCTGTACTTTTTCACCCTCACCCCGAC
>JACUUF010000252.1 GCA_014859465.1 Methyloprofundus sp. | reverse complement strand
TAATCTGACCCGCCTTGGTTAAGGCCTTCGGCCAGTTTAATTTCTTTTTTGGGCTTTACGACCCCTAGCGGGGCCGGGCCTACCCTCCGTTCGCTTTGCTCACTGCGCCCCAGCGCGTTCAAAATAAATACTTCTAAGTTCGGTATAATCCTGTGCCTGCTAATACATAAGCGGCCTGGTGGCCGCTGCGCTGGCCTAAAAATGGGGCGGCTACCGCCGCTAATGCCACCTAAGGGTGGCCGAGCAGATGGCGTCGCAAAGCGACTGCCTAAGTCCCCGCCGGGCGCTGTTATCTGATGTACACCATAATTAACATTTGATCGTTTGCCAGTAAACAATCTCCGTATTGAAATAACGTCATGGCTGTTATGTTGGGTTTCGGTTAGAAGGTGTTTGTACTTGGCAACGGTTTGGCGCGATAGACCGGATGTTTTGGCCACTTGTTGGATCGTGGTTATCTTTCCAGACTGTTTAAGGTTGTTGTAGGCCGCTGAAATGCGTGCCTGGGTTGAGTTCTTTCGGAGGTCATGTGTTCGCTTGGCAGACATGCCTTGCTTTGTCTTTGTATCGAGTGATTCTGAAAGCTGCATCACCCCTCTATTCTTTGCGCCGGTGCCGGTATATCTATCCCAAGTCCAGCTAGCGATCGATTTGACCGTAGAGCGTACCTGAGCCACGGTTAAATCACTTTTAAACCCCATTTGCCGGAAGTTGTTGCAGCCGGTTGCGTAGTCCTCAATATCTTGTTTAAACGCGCGAAAGCAGCCATGGCTTTTTGCCTCAGCGGCAATAGAGTAGGCGTAATGCCTAACGCGCTCAAACAACATACAGTGACGAGAGTGAGAGACTGAATCGAGATCAGGTTCTTTTTGGAAAGGCTTAACTTCCAAATCTAGGTAGCATGCTAAATCGCCAAGTTCATAGACCTTGTTATGGATTTCGGTTGTCTGCCACCATGGGTGTCCTGGTGTTTTGGCCACGGGGCCAGAGTAGGCGGTATCCGCGTTTAACTGTTTGGCCATAGCTGCGTAAATCGCTTTCATATAGCGTATAGGTGCAGGTCTAGCATCATCACTTGTTAAAACTGGCACAATTGCATAGTAAAGATGGGCGTGGCCATTTTTACGGTTGCGCACAATTAGGTTTGGTTCAGGTAAATTCTTATCATCCCAGATATTGGCATTTTCATGGTCTAGATCAAAAATGAGCCAACTGGTTAGGTTTGCTTGATTGACCTGCATATATGGGTATTTGATTGCGTACTGACGAGGTCTGATTACAGCAGCCGTTTTATTATCAGAACAGCGAGAAAAGTAGGGTGCTTCAGCAAGAAGACGACTCATGGACGAACCAACTTTATAATGTTGCGCCAGCTGGGTAGCAAATGAGTCTTGAAGTTGCTTCATCAAGCCATTGCTCCTGTCTTATTATGCTGATTTGAAGATGGTATCCATGCTTCTCGCTGATAACGATGAACGGCACGCCAGATCACTTTTAATGAAATACGCTTGTATGACTTTGAAATGGTTTGATATAGGTTTAGATAGTCTTGAGCATCAAAGTCTTCATCACTCCGCTCACCTAAAGCTGAAAGGTAGTGATTTATGATAATTTCGGCTTCTTTATCGCTATCGGGTACGCGCTTGTCGTTTTTGGCCTCAACTTCGAGCGATATTCTCCTGATGGAGCATTCACGAGAGTTGAGACCAAAGAAGCCATAGAGAAAATCATTTGGCGCACCGGCCAGAATGCAGTCATCGATAAGTCTCTGCCCCTCGATGTCCTGCAAGCATATGTTGAGTACTGAGTCATTGACTTTAATGTCAAACATATTCGCTCGACGCGAACTTAAATGCCCGATCTCGCGAGTTCTTAGTTCGATTAACTTAGATATATGTTCGGGCTTGAAGCCCATTTCTTCGAGGTGCTTTCGATTACCTTCATCTATCATGTCCATCACAAACAACATTATTTGACGCGATAAAATATCAGCTGAGTTATTACTGCTCATGCTTACGCTCCTGTCCATAATGGTTTAACCAATGCTTGGGAAAGACGCTTGATATCTCTATGCACTTTGATTAATTGGAA
Organism: Methyloprofundus sp.; assembly: GCA_014859465.1. Classification (GTDB taxonomy): domain Bacteria; phylum Pseudomonadota; class Gammaproteobacteria; order Methylococcales; family Methylomonadaceae; genus Methyloprofundus. The sequence continues at coordinate 2,504 of JACUUF010000252.1, read as the reverse complement.
AGTAGCTTCAAGCGCTTCGTTTGAAGTAGATAGGAAATAGTCAGTTTGAACTGCCGCAGTTGATATGTACTGACCGTGCTCACGGAGTTTGTCCCATTCGCCGGTTAGCAAAAAACGCAGGTCATTTTTCTCTTCCGGTATGTGGGTAGCGATGGCTTGCGAAAATTCACGATCGCTACAACCAGATACCTGAAATAAACCAAACCACGTCGACCAAATCTTTTGGAAGTCGGGGTCTGTATCAACAAATCCATTAGGGAAATGGATGTGTTGAGGGATGTCGGCCAATATCCAGCCAAAACCGTCATCCACCTTAATTACTAAGTCTTCGATATGGGCGTATTTGGCTACAGAGCACGCAAGATCAATCGCTTTGGCTCTTAGGTCATTAAGGCTGTATCGCTCTTCAGGGAGTTCAGATTCAACTTCTGTTTTAACATTGCTATCTGAATCATCATCAACATGCTCTTCATCCAAATCAGAAGCAAATGGAACGTCTGATATTTCGTCGCCATCATCTGAGCTTTCACTGAGATCATGATCAATATCGATTTTTTCCGGAGTAGGTTGTTTTGTTTCCTCAATCGGTAAAACTTCAGACTCGGATTCGGATGTTGGTTTGACAGCACCATCGACCTGACTTTGGTTGAATGCTTCCAGCTCAGCTTTAGTTGGTGGTTTCTTAGCATTCATTGCTCGATGAATATAGAACTCAACTAAAGATATTTTCTCGTTGGTCTGTTCAGCGGCATTTTCGATAAATATTTTGACCAGATCATCAAAATACCATTCTGCGGCATCAGCTTGGCGTAACGATGTTTCAAAAGCGGTGTCCATTAGCGCCGGATCTTTGGCCATTTCTGTCCAGGCCTCTTTACACCGATTTTCAAACTTACGGATTTTCTCGACTGCTGGTTTACCCATGCCTGCATCAAGCGCTTCCGGCATAAAAGGGTAAAGTCGATCGATTGCGTACATCAAAACGCTCAACGCAGAGAAACCGATTGAATAACCTTCTTGTTTTAAAGCTTCAGATAGCTCACGCGAGGATAGTTTTAAGCCTCTTTCCTCTTCAAGGAATGTCTGCGCTTCTCGGACGCCTTGCGCACGGTCAATCAGGATTAGATTGCCGCGCAAGTCGTTTTCAGTTAGATGCGAAATGAGGGTGTCGGCTTCCGATACCCAGGGCTCGAATACCAGGTGAACCTTTAAGAACTTTTCATCACCGGTTTCGGAATAAAGTTCCTGTAGGATTTGCAAGCGCGTATTACCACCGGCTTTGGTTGTGTACTTATCCACGCCTGGTCGACGTGTGATGGTAAACGGTTGTTCCAACCCTTTGAGGCGTATAGATTCCTTAATTTCCGCATAACTTTCATTTGTATGTTTACGGGGGTTTTTCTCGTAAGCCACTATATCCAGGACGCTGACAACCATTGGCATGCGCGATATAGGGTCTTGTTTTTTGATTTCTCCGCCTTCTTGACGGATTTGATCATCGGTTAACGATGTACGAGTGATTTTCTTGGCCATGACGATTACACCTCCTCAATTAGCCCGATTTCTTTTGAAAGTCGGGTCATAATTTCAAGGGCAGAACCAGATTTACGGCGGGTAGATGATTCCAAGCGGTGTGCCGGTGTGCGACTGGATGCAGCGTCTTTCCACACAACTGCGCGTGAAATAGTGACATCTACCAGATTGACCGGTACATGACACAAATGGCTAAAGTCTACTGCACGGACTTGGTCGGCATAAGCCGAACTGTCACTTGTGTTTTCGACCATATTTAGCACACCGTGCATAGTGCCAATCTCCATACCCATCCATGTGGCGGATTCGTGGAGACGGTTTAGCATTGAAATTGTATTGTGGATAAACTCTGAGGCTGATAATTTGTCAGGAACGACAGGGGATAGGATGATATCAGAAGCAATAATGGACGCTTCTTGAAGCGGCCCAACTGCGCCCTGAGTATCGATGATGATGAAATCGTAGTGATTGAATCTATCTTGAAGAAGACGGCGCAAACGAAAACGACCATCAGGGGTTTCTTGGGCCCACTTTCTCAATTCATCACGTTGATCGTCACTAATGATGATATCCAAATTCGGTTCTATAGCCGAAACAACATCTTCTGGCGTAACCGTTGGATCAGTGAAAAGGTATCTTAAACCGTGTTCGGCTTTATTTGTGATGAGGTGCCACTGAGACAGCGAAGGCTGTACATCGGCATCAATAAGTAGGGTTTTGTAACCTTGATCGGCAAGAAATGCACCAAGGTTGGCTGATAAGGTGGTTTTACCCACACCGCCTTTTGTTGAGACAATCGAAATAACTTTAGACATTTTTCTTCTCCTAAGTAGTGATTACTTTTGGAGGAAAAACGTCCGGGTTTTGATTACTCTGGAAATCGTATTTAATTTTGTGGTGGGATTTGATTTAAGCCTGTCGGGCTCATAACCCGAAGGTCGTAGGTTCAAATCCTGCCCCCGCTACCAATA
>JACUUF010000251.1 GCA_014859465.1 Methyloprofundus sp. | reverse complement strand
CTTATCGAGACTAACATAACGATAAAACAAATACCGACTGCACATCATCCCTAAAAAGGCAAAAACAAGCGCATAGACAAACACACTACGCGCCATAAAGTATCTTGGAAATAAATAATAAATACTGATTGTAATGATTGCGCCAATCACGAAACTAATGCAGACCCGTAAAACTAAATTATAATCCTCCCAATCAAGACTCCTTCGGTATAAACCTAAGCCTACACAGGATAGAGTCAAGGTTAGCGAAAAAATAACACTGGCTTCAATAATATCAGCATCAGAATACCAAGATGAAACAGTAAGAAAGCGGACATCACTCCCTAAATACAGCGCGAGAAAAAAGATAATCCACTCGCCAATCATCAAACCTAAATAAGCTCTAGAAATATAATGCTTAAAAATCCTAATCACTTTTTGTTTCCCTATATCTTCTTCATGAATACTGTTACAAACCTTTGTTGCTTAACAAATTTTTAACATGCTCAATAGGAATTGCATAAGTAATGCCGCTGGGATTGGACAAGACATTTTCCTTGCTTTCTTTAACAAAGACTTTATTAATCACGCCAATAACCTCGCCTGTCTCTATATTATAAAGTGGACTACCACTATTGCCAGGGTATGCCGTCGCATCTAATTGAAAGACATTATAAGGTCTTTGCAATTGCCTAATTAACTTGTTATTTAATTTACTTGAATTAACCATTGGAATCGCAATAGGGCTAATTGCTGAAATAATTCCACGATGTGTCACTGGGTATAAGCCAAGCACCATGCCAATAGGATACCCTGTAAAAGCAAACAACTCGCCCTCTCTTACGCTACTTGCCTCGCCTAAGATTAGGCCCGGCAAGACACCCTCTTTGAGCTTTAAAATTGCAATATCATGCTCTTCATCAAGTGCTATTCGTTCAACAATAGCCGCTTTAGGATTATTTCCATTGGCAATAAAAATAGCCCATTGTTCCCTTTTTTCATAGTTCAATAATTTTGTGACAACGTGTGCATTAGTGACAACCAACCGCCCCTTACCAATCACAAAACCAGTCCCTAAAAACACCCCTCGCGGGCTACGCGAAGGCATAAATGTTCCTACACCAACAATGCTTGGCTTAATCTTGCGTAAAGTTTCTGGCAGTGCTTCTGCTTGCGAATTGTTAGCTAAACTAAAACAACAAAAAAACCCGACAAGAAAAATTTTAGCTAATTCCCACAACTGCCAATTACGCATCTGAAACACTCCCAATATCAATTAAGCCACACTAACATTTCCACCACCATACTTTTATTATGCCCCTAATAACTATCAAAAAAAAGTTTACCCGCATAACCCTTGCCTATTAAAATGAACATGACGAATACACTTAAGACTTAAAAAGCCAAACGCTGATTAAGTTCGTTTAGATCAAATATAGTGTACTTGGCATGTATTTACTACCCAAAGAGAACTAATGCTAATAAAATAGTGTTAGTTCTCTTTAGCTAATGACTTTAGCTATACCTTCCTGGCTAAAGCTCGCCCTACAGCGAGAGATTTGTATAGCATTTACTTCTCATTTTTTGGCTAGCCCATCTAATCACCTTTACTAAATCGGCATCATATGACCCATTCACCTGAAAAATCTAGCAATGTCGTCTGGCATCAATCAACCGTCAACAGAAAACGCCGAGAAGAAAAAAACCAGCATAAATCAGTCGTTCTTTGGTTTACAGGGCTTTCTGGCGCAGGCAAATCGACTCTTGCTCATGCCGTTGAAGAGCAACTCTATCAACTCGGCTTAAATACTTTTGTGCTCGATGGCGACAATGTCCGTCATGGACTCAATAAAGATCTTAGCTTTAGTGATACAGACCGTAAAGAGAATATTCGGCGCATCAGCGAAGCTGCAAAACTCATGCTAGAAGCAGGAATAATCACATTAACTGCTTTCATTTCACCTTTCAGAGAAGAGCGCGCCATGGCCCGAAGCCTTATGCCGCACGGGGATTTTCTTGAAATCCACTGCTATTGTCCGCTAGAAGTCTGCGAAACTAGGGATGTAAAAGGTTTGTATAAAAAAGCGCGCAATGGTGAAATTAAAGACTTCACCGGCATCTCCTCTCCTTATGAAGCGCCAACTAATCCCGAATTAAAAATTGACACTCACGCACTCTCTCTGCAAGAAAGTGTACAACAGGTACTATCACTACTGCGTGCCCGCCATATATTGCCTAACACCGAAGAAGAAGCAAACTAATGCATTACGACATTTTTAATGGCGATGCCGATGGCATCTGCGCGCTTATACAACTGCGCCTAGCTCGCCCCCTTAACGCCACTTTAGTGACAGGGATCAAACGAGATATCCAATTACTTAAAAAAATCGATGCAGGTGCAGGCGACCGACTCACCGTACTAGATATTTCCCTACAAAAAAATAAGCAACAAGTAAAAAAATTTTTAGACTTGGGCGCAAAGATTTTTTATGCTGATCACCATCTATCAGGCGACATCACACAGCACCCTAACTTAACTGCATTAATTGATACCAGCTCTGATACCTGTACCAGTTTAATTATTAATCAGCACCTGCAAGGGCAATTCCCACTATGGGCGATTACCGCAGCTTTTGGTGACAATTTACATAAAAGTGCCGAGCAACTTGCTCATACACTTAATATCAACATAGCAACACTCAATCAACTTGAAAAACTAGGCACTTATATAAATTACAATGGCTATGGCAGCTGCCTAGCAGATCTACATTTTGCGCCGGATAAACTTTACCAAGAAATGGTCAGCTACACCTCTCCGCTTGAGTTCATTGCCAATAATTCGCTTATCTTCAATCAACTTGAACAAGGTTATTTAGAAGATATGCGTCATGCTGAGCAAACAAAAGTAGAATATTCCAACGAAAAAATCGCAGTCTTTATCTTGCCCGATCAAACTTGGGCAAGACGGGTAAACGGTGTCTTTAGTAACGATTTAGCTAATCAGCATCCAGATAGAGCACATGCGGTACTCACTTTTACCTCAGACAGTGACTATCAAGTAAGCGTCAGAGCGCCATTAAACAATAAGACCAAAGCAGATGAACTATGCGCGTCATTTGCTACAGGTGGAGGGCGTAAAGCGGCCGCAGGGATTAATCATTTACCGCAAAACAGTTTAGGTTATTTTATTGCACAGTTTGAGAAAACCTATGCTATCTAATAAAAAGCTGCCTTTTTAAAGCTATTAAATAAAAATGGCTATGCTAGAATGCTAATAAAAAATACCAAGCTATTTTTGCATTTCATTTTGGATAGAACCACTTTAAATTCATATACCTAGGTATCCACACAACTTTTATGCTGTTAAATACAATGACTTTCATAGGATGACTGAGGCACGAAGCGCATTTTAGGAATGAGTATTTATTAACTTCGACCTTTGATAAGGAGCGCAATAGCTTTAGCTCTTGCTGTGTATGCCGAAAAAAGCTAAAGCTTTTTTACTCCTGTTTCATTTATTAATGTCTTATTCCTTAGGTCATTTGATGTACTTGCTAGGTAATAGTCATGGACAGTACAGCACTCTAATAATCGTTTATACATATAGTTTATATAGCAATTTTTATTAAACTACGTTAAAAACTTAACTCATCAGCTAGGAGACTAAAAATGAAATATTTACCCCATATTAGCACCTTATTACTAATAGGCATTGCTGGCAGCGCCTCGGCTAATTGCTCAAATGATGGATACACTACCGCAGGTGTACCAACGGATATCAGCGGCAAACAGATTATAGCAACAGGAGGAGGGTACGACTGGAAAGAGGATCATTGCGCATCAGGCGATCTTTACAAGCTGGGTAATGGCACAACAATTGACCCGTATGCTTTTCGAGGCAAATGGTCTATCTCAGATAATACCGTAACCTATAACTATACTGTCGGTGGCAATTCCACCTACATTTGGAATTTGTGGAAAGACGTAAGAGGTAATCTCTGCTGGGATGATGGCATAAACATCATTGCAACGGCACCTGCACCAGCTGACGCTGGCGCGTGTGTCACACCCTAATATTGCTACAATATAAACTACTGTAGCTAAATTGAAATTAGGGAACATTCCTCACGCTCTAATTTACCCTCGTTTTTATTCGGGCTACAAATAAAAAGTCAACGTAAGCAACAAAAAATACCGTTCATGAACTCCTCAAAATTCCTGTATTTCTCCTTTGCTTACGCCTTATTTATTATCTACGGTAGCTTAGTCCCCCTAGACTACCGAGATATACCCTTTGACCAAGCTTGGCTTGCTTTTCAAAAAATACCTTACCTCGATCTAGGCGCAGCATCTAGGGCCGATTGGATCGCCAATATCCTCTTATACATTCCTCTGACTTTTTCTTTAGCTGCCGCTTTTTCCAGTAAACCCAAACCCTTAGCACTCAGGCTAATCATCGCTACTGTTATTCTAGCTTTTAGTATCTCGCTAGCCATTACCATTGAATTCTATCAGCAATTTTTCCCACCCCGAACCGTTTCACAAAATGACTTAATTGCCGAAACCTTAGGCAGCATTACCGGGCTGGTATTATGGTTTGGCTATGGCAAACAACTAACAAAACTT
>JACUUF010000250.1 GCA_014859465.1 Methyloprofundus sp. | reverse complement strand
AGCGTTTAACATCCACACCAGCAAGACTGCCCTTACCAATCACCGATAACTTATCGGCTGAGACCAGTTTTTCAGAAACCAAAAATGCTTTTTGTGAGTCGCTATCTGCATAACACGCGGTCGTTAAGCACCCAATCACCCAATCACCCAATTTCGCTACTTTACGTTTAAGGCCGGTAAGCGTAACCCAAGGTTGACCTGTATAAGAATGAATACGAATTGGCACACCTGCAAGTTTTCCTGATAAAGCGCACAATAAGCCAGCTTTTGGCGTTGTCGAATGCACAATATCGAACTTTTGCTTTCTAAATAATTTCCATAACTTTATTAGAGCCAAAAAATCTTTAATTGGATTGATTTCACGCGGAATATCAATAGAAAAATATTCAGCCCCTTCAATCGGACGATTCAACGCGGGTTCACTGGCTACAATCGAAACTTTTGCACCTGATTCAACCGTCATGTTAATTTGAGAATGAAGCTGGGTGTCTATAAAAAATGCAACTGTAGAAACGCGTGCTATCTTTATATTGCTTAAATCAGGTAGATTAACCACTACTTTGTTTGGACTATCAGTCATTTCAGCACTTCCACTATTGTCTTTTTCACATCACGCGAAGGTTTAAATTCGAGAACACGTTCAATTTTACTTGTATCGTAATGCGTGCGGCTAACTAGCGCATCAATACGGGATTTTTTTAATGGAAACTTTGGCAGCCAGGAAAACACAAATGCAATAATTCTTACAAAAGATTCATTCAATCTAATAGTTGGGGGAGAGACACTTTGCGCCGCTGCCAAAGCATTTATCACAACTGACTGATCACAGTCATTTGACAAATTAAAAATTTGACCTTTTGCTCGTGGCTCAAACCCGCACAAAATCAAGGCATCAACCACATCATCAACATGCACGTAATTAGAAATCGCACCTGGCTTTCCGATATAAAAAAACAACCCTTTTTTAATCATCACCGCTAGCTGGCGGATTGAGTTATTGGGCATTTCTGCACCATAGACATTCGAAGGCCGTAAAATCGAATAACTAAAGAACTCATCAGCCGCTTTTACAATAATTTCATCTGCTAAAGTCTTGGTCAATTCATACTCACCAACTGGCGCTGGAATTGTTTCTTCCGTAACTACACGCTCTATATTCGCATTTGGTTGGCTCGCCCCATAAGCCCCAACAGAACTTAGCTGAACCCAGTGAATGGTACGTTTTTGCTTGTGAGCTATTTTTTTGCATGCATCTATCAATCGCGCTGTTGCTTCGACATGTAAAGAATGCATTAATGACTCATTAAGTAACTCCCCGGCGCAATTGAAAATAACATCATATTTTTTGACGATATTGTCAAAATCAAATACTGGATCTAATAGGTCGAATTTTATAAAACTAGCAGTACACTCTTTTAAGGTTAAAGAATCAACTTCAGAGCGCGATAAAATATCAACTTGATAGCCCTTTTTAACTAACGCCTCTACGAGTCTTTTGCCTATAAATCCTCGACCTCCAGTGACTAAGATACTCATAAAATCACTCTTTAATTAAAATCAAACCAAGTAACATAAGGCAACCATGGCGCTAAACCAACACCATACTCACTCATAAACCGATAATATGTAGCCGCTATGGATACTATTCCAGAAGCAAATAAAGCAAACAAAAAAACTCTGTCAAATTGCATTCCGTTATTTGAATAAGCTAACAAAACAGCAAGCGGAAAAGCATAAGCTAAAAGATCTAAAATTCTTAGGCCTGCATAACTATATTGGGTCAGGATTACAGCCAGAATATAAAAAACACTCGCTAGCACAATAAGCTTCCATTTCACTGCAGCTGGTAACTTAGATAGCATCACACCAAATAACAAAACCATAGAGGGTATTAAAATACTGAAACCAGACAAGCCTGATGGGGTTTCATACATTGAATACGCAAATAACTTGTCTAAAAAGTAGTCCTGGGCAATTATTAATATTGCACTACTAATAAAAATTAATAATCCCGCCCAAGCCAAGTTTGAAATGCTCAACCATTTGCGATATGAGAGTGCTAGATACAGCAACGGCAGTAAAGCGGAATAATGAAATGTCAAAGCCACCATACCCAAAGTAAGTGCAGTACCCTTTTTTTCCAACCTTAAAAGCTGTACTGCAAGTAAGATAAAACCAAATGCAAGGCCTGCACGCAACCCATTCATGCTGTAACTGTATGCAAAAACTGGAAGAAGGTAGAATAATAAAAGATAACGCTCATTACTGTTTGATTTTAATAAAAAAACAGTTAACAGTATAAAAAACATAACTGATATTAATCTAACCGCAATTTCGAAAGAGGGAGAAATATTCACAAATAGCCAACCCAACAACACAAAACCTGGTTCTTGTCCATTCCAACTATAATCGTTAGCAAACCCCAAAAACATTTGCTCATAATTAGGCGTGTCTGTACCAATGCTTCCACGCATAAACGCAGTCATAGCAAATATAAAAAGTACTATTAATGCAAAAAAACGACCCTTATATTTCGATACTTTTTGAAGAACAAAAGCGAAATAGATGGTTGCCCAACCAAAAATATAAATCATATATTGCTATTCACGAAACAACTCGTTTCAAATATTTTATAAGTGAAAAAAAGGAAAAAAACAAATATTGAAAACCACTAATTAATTTTTTACTATACAGGGCTCTATAAACATCAAGCTCACCCTTCTCCATTGCCCATAAGTTCGCGCTCAACCCCGAAACCCCATAAGCCGGTTTATGTAAAATAACGAGTGGCAAATTCACTCGGTAGCATTTCAAATTTGCAAATGCAATTTCAGCCCATAAATAGTAGTCTTCACAGTATTTCCTCCCTGCCGGGAAACGAACAGTTACATTATTTTTTAGCATTACAGAAGATGTAAAAAACTTGTTTGAAAAAAGCAATCTCCACTTGTTTACCTTCTTAAAATCAACATTTAAACCTTCCAAGTAATTATTTTTGTTAGCATTTAAGATGAAGTCATGCCCAGTTAGTATTACGCCTTGATTTTTGACCATCCACCCGTACTGTATTTCAACCTTTTGTGGATGCCATGAATCATCCGCATCTAAAAAGGCAATATAGTCTTGCTCGGAGGCATCCCAACCAATATTTCTCGCCGTACCAGGCCCGCTATTTTCTTTTAATGCAATAACTTTTATCCACTCTTTTTCATATTGCGATTGTAATTGGTAAAGCGCCTCTAAGGTGTTATCGCCACTGCAATCTTCAACCAAAATCACTTCATAAGGCTTTAAGGTTTGCGCAGCTACGGACTTGACCGCGCGTACAATGGTATCTGCACAGCGGTAACAAGGGATAACTACGCTGACATTTGCTATTTCTGCGGATGCTTTCACTTCATGTCTCATTTACAGGGTCAACACAAAATCACGTACGGCTTTTTGCAACTCCGGGACTTTTTTGTCCAGAGTTGACTTTAAGTCATTTTCATTTTTTAACAGCCAGCCCAAAGCGTCACTCAAACTTTCTTTCGATACTTTAGGCGTTTCTAAAACAGGATCTTCATTGCCAAAAATGTCCTTATTAATGCCTTTGGCTTTGACGCTATAGGCAATCGAAATGGTCGGAACACGGCTAGATAATGCGGCAATTGTTGAATGAGTTCTTGCACCGATAAAGAAGCGCAACTTACTTATAACCTGTTTTAATTGGGAAGCATTTAAAGTATTTGGCAATATCTTTACAGACGCACCCAAGCCGGTCAGTTCCTGCATCATTGCACTCATATAGCGATAATCACAGTTGTATGAACTATCAGACAATGAGGATACATGTGGTATCAATAACACGCCCATCCCTGTACTATCAATCAAACCCTTTATAAAAGAATTTACTTCTGAGCGTAAATCTTGATTTTTTGCCGTGTACTTTTCAATGAGCGGGCTAATATTTAAACCAATAACGCCATGCTCGTTTTTAGGCCAATAATCATTCACATCAAACTCTTCTTTCATAAGAGTAAATGCGGGATCAGCCATAAGCTCTACATTCTTTAACCCCAGCTTTTCAGTCAAATAACTGTATGAGATAGTTTCTCGAACACCAATACTTTGCATTTTTGATAAATGTTTAGTGATGGTAGGAACGAACAACGGTTCTTTATCAAACGGCCCAACGGAAGCTCCCCATATCACTACAGGCTTACCCAAATCCATAGCAAGCTTATCAACGCCCATTATCATTGATGGTATTTTGTAATCTAACGAATAATTATCTCCCCCTATGGCTAATACAAGATCCACTGATTGGATTTGTTGTTTTAACCAGCTGGGCATTGGAAAAGGCCAACCCGCTTGTTTTAAAAATCGTAGAGGTAACCTTTGTAAATTGACCCAATAACGTGCAATCCAAGGTAAATAGGATTGTACAAATCTAACACCATAATTTTCCGATTCTGGCCACTGTTTTTGATCACGTTCAATATTACTTGAAGGCACTAATATCTCTATATCCTCTCCATAACGCTCACGCAACAACATTACTGTACTGCGAACAATCGCTTCACAACCTCGGTTCTCAAATGTATTCTGACCAGATAGGTAAATTTTTTTCAT